>JBOGHR010000354.1:0-6876 GCA_050744905.1 Acidimicrobiales bacterium | reverse complement strand
GTCAGCACCTGGGCTGGAGCAGGCCTCCGCACGGCCGCGGCCGGGTCGTGGTGGTGGTGGTAGTCGTCGGCAGGGCGGTGGTCGAGGTGGTGGTCGGCACGGCGAACGGGTCGGTCGTCGGCGTCGTGGCCGGTGCGTCGGGATCGAAGGTCGTGGTGGGCCCGCCCGGGTCGAAGAAGGTGGTCGTCGACTCGTCGGAGTAGGCGCTGAACGGCGGCGCGGTGGGGGTGAACACCGTGGTGGACGTGGACTGCAGCGGGAGCGGCACGCTGAAGTCGGTGGGGGGCACGTCGGCCAGCGCCTCGGACATGAACAGCTTCCACGTCTCGGCCGGGATGGACCCGCCGGTGACCCTGGCCACCCCCTTGACGTTGAGCAGGGAGGTGGGGCGCTGCTTGTTCCCGATCCACACCGACGTCGACAGGGTGGGCGTGTAGCCCGTGAACCAGGCGTCGCGCCACTCCTGGGCGGTGCCCGTCTTGCCCGCCGCCGGGCGGCCGATGTCGGCGCGGGTGCCGGTCCCCTCGGTTATGACGCCCTTCAGGACGTCGGTGACGTTGTCGGCGATGATCTGGGCCACCACCCGGCGGGGCTTGGGCCGGCGGTTGTCCTCGATGAAGTCGCCGTCGGGGTCCTTCACCCACTGCACGGGCGTGGGCTCGACCCGCATGCCGCCGTTGGCGAACACGCCGAACGCCGAGGCCATGTCCAGCGGCGACACCTCCTGGGCGCCCAGGGCGTAGCTGGGGCCGTGCACCTCGGGGTTGGCGATCCACGCCGAGGTGATGCCCAGCTTCTTGGCCATCTCGCCCACCTCGGGGACGCCGACGTCGAGGACGAGCTGGGCGTAGACGGTGTTGTAGGAGTTGTGGGTGGCCCGGCGCAGGCTGACCCGGCCGCCGCCGCTGCCCTCGTAGTTGTCGATGACGCAGCCGCGGTCGCCCGTGCACCCCGGGATGCGGTACTGGGACGGCGCCGAGTAGACCCGGTCGTCGGTGATGCCCTTGGCGAAGGCGGCGGCCAGCACGAACGGCTTCCACGACGAGCCCGGCTGGCGGCCGCTGCCCCCTCCCTCGACCCGCACGGCGTCGTCGTCCCAGCAGGTGGCCGGCACGTCCACCCGGTCCTTCACCTCGGCGGGTGGGAAGGCGCACTTCCCCAGGGCCAGGTTCACCTGGCCGTCGGGGGCGGAGAAGTCGCGGCCGCCGACCAGGGCCTTGACGTAGCCGGTCTGGGGCTCGACCGACACCAGCGCCATCTCGATGGCCGGATCGACGCCCGTGAGCCCCTCGGCCGTGGCCCGCTCGGCGGCGGCCTGGAGGTCGGGATCGAGGGTGGTGCGGATCTCCAGCCCGCCGCGGTAGACGGCGTCGCGCCCGATCTTGTCCTCCAGGTACCGGCGCACGTAGTCCACGAAGTACGGGTACTTGGTGAACTGCGGGCGGGCGGGGTACACGTTGGTGGCCGGCCGGTTGGTTAGGGGGCCGTTGGCGGCCAGCCACACCCGCTCCTGGGACGCCTTGGCGTGCTCGTCGGGCGAGACGAAGCCCAGCTCGAGCATGCGGTCGAGCACGTGCCGCCGCTTGGCCTCGGCCGCTCCCTGGTTGCCCCGGGGCTCGAGCCGGCTGGGGGCGGGGATGAGCCCGGCCAGCAGCGCCGCCTCGGACAGGGTGAGGTCGTTGACCGGCTTGCGGAAGTACGTCTCCGAGGCCGCCCCCACCCCGTAGGCCCCCTCGCCCAGGTAGATCGACGAGAGGTACTTGAACAGGATCTCCTCCTTCTCCGAGGAGCGGGAGAGCTGCCGGGCCAGGACCCCCTCGCGGATCTTGCGGGCGATGGTGCGCTCGCCGCCCGTGTAGGCCGCCTTGACGTACTGCTGGGTGATCGTCGACCCGCCCTGCACGATCTCCTGGCCCCGGATGTCGGCCAGCAGGGCCCGCAGGGTGGCGGCGAAGTCGATCCCGCCGTGGCGGTAGAAGTTCTTGTCCTCGGCGGCCACGACCGCCTTCTTCAGCACGTCGGGGATGTCCTCCGGCTCCACCGGGCGGTTCTGCTCGAACTCGGTGAACTGGCCGATCTCCTGGCCGCTGGCGTCGTAGACCCGGCTGATCTGGCTGCCCCCCGGCGCCCTCGCCGGGGGCAGCTCGTCGGGGACGGGCACGGTCACCAGAGCCAGGAGCACCAGGCCGGCGACGAGCACCGGGGCCAGGGCGGCGAAGACGATCGTGACGAGGGCGGTGCGGGCGAGGAACGGGCTCTCCACCCGGGCGAGTCTTGCACGGCGCCGGCCGGCCGCCGTCGCGTGGCGGCACTAGGCTGCGGCCCGCTCGGGACGGGTCCGGCCGGGCATCAGGTGGTGATGGAGGTTGCGAGCACCGGGCCCTGCCCACCGTCGGGCCCAACACCCGGAGAAGCGCACGGATCTTGCTGATCTTCCTGCTCGTCGTGTGCGTCGTCTTCGGTGTGATCATCTACGCGGTGTTCAGCGGCATCCTGTCCGAGGACTCCGAGGGCTTCGGCTTCCACCGCCCGCCCCGGCTGCGGGAGCTGTCACCCGGGTGCCTGCTGTCGATCATCGCCGTGGCCGGCCTGTGGTTCCTGGCCTGGGCCGTCGTCCTGCTCCTCGCCATCCGGCTGCTGCGCACGCCCCTGGGACAGTGACCGACCGCCGGACGTGTCGCCGGTCCTTCGGTCAGCGATAATCGCGACATGGCTCGGGGACGGGGCTCGGCGGGCGACGACGACCTCGTCGGGCTCTACCTCCACGACATCAGCGCCCATCCCCTGCTCACGCGGGAGGACGAGGTCCGCCTGGGGGAGCTGGTGGCGGCCGGCAAGGCGGCGGCGGCCGAGCTGTCGGCGGGGCAGGCCAGGGGCAAGAGGCGGGTCGCCGAGCTGAGGCGCCGGGTGCGCGAGGGCGACGACGCCACCACCCAGTTCGTCCAGTGCAACCTCCGCCTGGTGGTGGCCCTGGCCCGCCGCTACCGCTCGTCGGGCCTGCCCATGCTGGACCTCATCCAGGAGGGCAACCTGGGCCTGCTGCGGGCGGTCGAGAAGTTCGACGCCCGGCGCGGGTTCAAGTTCTCCACCTACGCCAGCTGGTGGATACGCCAGGCCATGACCCGCAGCATCGCCAACAGCGGGCGCACCATCCGACTCCCCGTCCACACCGGCGACCAGGTCATGCGGATGCGCCGGGCCACCACCGAGTTCGAGCGGGTCAACGGTCGCCAGCCCAGCGCCGCCGAGCTGGCCGCCGAGGTCGACCTCCCGCTGCGCCAGATCGAGGACCTGCTCCCCCACCTCAGCGCGCCCCGGTCGTTCTCGGAGACCCTCGGCAGCGAGGGCGACATGGAGCTGGGCGACACGGTCGAGGACTCCAACGCCCCCGCGCCCGACGAGCAGGTCATGGCCAGCCTCCTCCCCGAGGCGGTCGAGTCCATGCTGGCCAGCCTGGGCGAGCGGGAGCGGGAGGTGCTGTTCCTGCGCTACGGCCTGGACCGGGGCAGCCCCCGCACCCTCGAGGAGCTGGCCCAGCGCTTCAACGTCACCCGCGAGCGCATCCGCCAGATCGAGTCCAAGGCGCTGGCCAAGCTGCGCCGCTCGTCCACCGAGGGCGAGCGCAACCTCCTCAGCCTCCAGCGCTGATCCGGCCCCCAGCGCCGGGGCCGGGGGGGGCCGGCCCCCACGCCGGTCACGGCTTCTCGGCGAGGAGGTTGCCGAGGAACAGGCAGTCCATGTCGCTGCGCAGGAAGTCCTCGACCGCCTCCTCGGGGCGGTTCACCATGGGCTCGCCCCGGATGTTGAAGCTGGTGTTGAGGACGACGGGCACCCCGGTGCGGCGCTCGAACTCGCAGATCAGCCGGTGGTACGCCGGGTTGAAGGCGGCGGTGACGCTCTGCATCCGGCCCGTCCCGTCGACGTGGGTGACGGCGGGGATCACCGCCCGCTTGTCGGGCCGCACCGGGAGCACCAGGAGCATGAACGGGTTGTAGGAGTAGCGCTCGAAGAAGTCTCCTCCCCGCTCGTCCAGCACGCTCGGGGCGAAGGGCCGGAACCCCTCCCGCCGCTTGACCCGGGCGTTGACGACGTCGCGCATCTCGGCCCGGCGGGGGTCGGCCAGGATGGAGCGGGCCCCCAGGGCGCGGGGGCCGATCTCGGCCCGCCCCTGGAACCACCCGACCACCTTGCCGGCGGCGATGCGCTCGGCCGCCTCCGCCTCGGCGTCGCCCACCCGGCTGATCTCCAGGCCCCGGGCGGCCAGGGCGGCGGCCGACTCCCTCTCGGTCCAGCTCGGCCCGAAGAAGGCGTGGTCCATCGTCCAGCCCCGGGGCTTGCCCATCACCTCGTGCCACACCCAGGAGGCGGCGCCCAGGGCGTTGCCGGCGTCGGACGCCGCCGGCTGCACGAACATGTCGTCGAAGCCGGCCTCGGCCAGCAGGCGGGCGTTCATCACCGAGTTCAGGGCCACGCCGCCGGCCAGGCACAGCCGCGACATCCCGGTCGCCTGCTGGAGGGCCCGGGCCACGTGCAGGCCGGCCTCCTCGACGAGGTCCTGGGCGGCGTAGGCGAGGTCCTTGTGGCGGTCGGTGAAGTCGGACTCCGGCACCCGGGGCGGCCCGAACCGCTCGAGCGCCCGCCTCGAGAACGGCCGGCCCTCGCGCTGGTAGCGGAACCAGCGCAGGTTGACCTTGAACCGGCCGTCGGCCCCCAGGTGGACGAGGTCGCGCACGTCCTTGGCCAGCACGTCACGGCCGTACGGCGCCAGTCCCATGAGCTTGCCCTCGTCGGCGTTGGGGCGGAAGCCCAGCAACCAGGTGAAGGCGGTGTAGATCTCGCCCAGGGAGTGGGGGTTGCGCACCTCGCCCAGCGGGCTCAGCCGGTTGCCCTCGCCGATGGCCATGGTGGTGGACAGGAAGTCGCCGCCCCGGTCGACGGTCAGCACCGCCGCCCGGTCGAAGGGGCTGGCGAAGAAGGCGCTGGCGGCGTGGGCCTGGTGGTGGCCGACGTTGTAGACCTTGCCCCGGTAGCCCCACGTGCTGCGAAAGCTGCGCTCCTTCATCACCAGGCGGGCGTCGGTGTAGGCCTGGGCGGCCAGCCGCTTGGGCGCGACGCGGGCCACGGCGTCGAGGGCGCCGCGCGCGAAGTCCAGGCCGGCGTGGTGGGCGAAGGCCACGGCGTCGACCTGGTCGATGCCGATGCCGGCCCGCTCCAGGCAGTAGGCGATGGCCAGGTGGGGGAAGTGCTTGGTGTGCTGGTCGCGGTCGAAGCGCTCCTGCTCGCCGATGGCCACGACGGCGCCGTCGACCAGGAGGCAGGCCGAGGTGTCGTGGCTGAAGCAGTTGACCCCAAGGACCGCGGTCACGGTCCCTCACCGGGGGTACGACGTTGCGTCCCGTCCACCTCGCGCGCCATCGCCCCGTCTCCCATCCGCGTCGGCGGAATCTACTCGCCGGGCCCCCGGCCGGCGCAATCGGCCGGGCGGAGGGGTGGAAGGCGGGAGGCCGCGGCTGGCAGGCTTGCGCCGTGGGCGGCGAGGGGGAGGGGGGTCCGGGGCGCGACGACCGCCTGCTGGCGCCGACGTGGTGGACGGCGGTGTGCATCGTGCCCGTGCTGGTGGCCGCCTGGGTGGTGCTCTACCTGTTCCCCTCCCGCACCGACCAGCTGTGGGCGTGGGCCGTAGGCCCGGAGATGACGGCCCTGGTGATGGGCGGGGGCTACCTGGCGGGGGCGTACTTCTTCGTCCGGGTGGCCCGCGACCGGCGCTGGCACGAGGTGGCGGTGGGCTTCCTCGCCATCACGGTCTTCACGACCGTCCTGCTGGCGGCGACGGTCCTGCACTGGGACCGGTTCAACCACGACCACGTGTCGTTCTGGGCGTGGCTGGCCCTGTACGTGGTGACCCCGCCGCTGCTGCCGCTGCTGTGGCGCGACAACCGGCGCACCGACCCGGGCGTGGCCGGACCCGGCGACGTGCGGGTCCCGGCCCGCCTGCGGCGGGTGGTGGCGGCGGGCGGCTCCCTGCAGCTGTCGTTCGCCGCCCTCATGTTCCTCGCCCCCGAGGCGACCGCCGAGCGCTGGCCGTGGGCCGCGACCCCGCTCACCGTGCGGACCATCAGCGCGTTCGTGGCCTTCCCGGCCGTGGCCTGGCTGTGCTTCTGGTTCGAGGAGCGGTGGAGCGCGCTGCGGGTCCCCATGCAGACGGCCACCATCGGCCTGATCCTCATCGGCGCCGGGGCCCTGCGGGCGACCGACGACTTCGACGGCCCCTCGTGGTCGGTCCGCCTGTTCCCCGTCGCCCTGGTCGCCACCATCGCCCTGCTGGTGGCGCTCCAGGCGGCCATGGAGCGCCGCCGGCCTCCGGCCCGTTCAGCGGGCTGAGGCGAACTCGTCGAGGAAGAGCTCCCATCGGCCGGCGCGGACCACCAGGCGGTTCCCGGCGCTCCACTCGTAGCGGACCGACTCGACGTCGATCTGCTCGGGGATCACGTAGACCACCACCCCCGACGCGCCGAGGGGGATGACCCGGGTGCGGGCCGGCTCCCGGCGGTCGAAGTTCCCGGTCATCGGGTTGCACACGAAGGTGTAGCCGGTGACCCGCACGGCCACGTCGGTGGCCGCCTCCACCTCGCCGACGAAGTGCCGCCGCGCATCGCCGTCGAACATCCGCCGCTCGATCACGTGGACCTTCTCACCCGGGCTCAGCAGTGCCATCCCCGTCACCTCCACTCGAATGATGGAGGGCCGCCGGCCGCCCGACAAGGGCTGGGCCGGGGATGCGCCGATCGCGCCGGTCAGGGACTGCGAATGAACCACGGGAGTGAAGAGGCGACGCCGGTCTGCCTGTGCGGTCGGGAGAGGTAGTCGCCAGTGAAC
>JBOGHR010000353.1:0-5089 GCA_050744905.1 Acidimicrobiales bacterium | reverse complement strand
CCTGGCGGCCGACCTGGCTTTGGCCGCCTCCGTCCCCGACGGGTCGGTGGCCTGGGTCGAGGGGCGCCCGGGCGGGCCGGTGCTGCGCATGGTGCCCGTCGACGTGGGGGAGCTGCTCGCCGCCCGCCTGTGGGAGCACGTGACGGCGGTGCTCACCAGCGCCACCGTCCCGCCCCTGCTGTCCGCCCGGGTCGGCATCGCCGCCGACCGATGCGACGAGCTCGACGTGGGCAGCCCCTTCCCCCACGCCGACCACGCCCTCCTGTACTGCGCCGCCCACCTGCCCGACCCCCGCTCCCCGCGCTCCTCCGACGCCGTGCACGACGAGCTGGAGGCGCTGGTGAGGGCGGCGGGCGGGCGCACCCTCGCCCTGTTCACCAGCTGGCGGGCCGTGCAGGCCGCCGTCGAGGCGCTCCGCCCCCGCCTGCCGTGGAGCGTGCTGGCCCAGGGCGACCTGCCCAAGCCGGCGCTGGTCGAGGCCTTCTCGTCGGACGAGCGCTCCTGCCTGTTCGCCACCATGGGCTACTGGCAGGGCATCGACGTCCCCGGCCCGTCGCTGTCGCTGGTGACGATCGACCGGATCCCCTTCCCGCGCCCCGACGAGCCCCTGGTCCAGGCCCGGCGGGAGCGGGCCGGCCCAGGCGCCTTCCGGCTCGTCGACCTCCCCCGGGCCGCCACCCTGCTGGCCCAGGGCGCCGGCCGCCTCATCCGCTCGGCCACCGACCGCGGCGTGGTCGCCGTCCTCGACCCCCGGCTGGCCTCGGCCGGCTACCGGTGGGACCTCGTCCGCGCCCTGCCGCCCATGCGCCGCACCCGCCACCGCGCCGAGGTGGAGGCCTTCCTGTCGGCTGCGCTCGACCCCGAGTAAATAGGTCACCGAAACGGTGACCTATTTACTCGGGAGTGGCCGGCGGCGCTCGTCAGTAGCCCAGCCGCTCCAGGGCCTTGGCATGGCGCTGCCAGTCCTTGTCGACCTTGACGAACAGCTCCAGGTAGGCGCCCGGGGGCAGCTCGCGCCGGACCCGGGTGCCGACCTCCTTGAGGACCGAGGCCCGCCGGCCGATCACGATCGGCTTCTGGGACTCCCGCTCGACGAGGATCTCGCAGCGGATGCGGGGCCACTCCCACTCGGTGACCTGGCAGGCGATGCTGTGGGGCAGCTCGTCGCGGGCCACGGCGAGGAGCTGCTCCCGCACCAGCTCGGCCACCCAGAACGCCTCGGGCACGTCGGTGACCACGTCGTCGGGGTAGTACGCCGGGCCCTCGGGCAGCCGGGCGACGACGGCGTCCACCAGGGCGTCGACGCCCTCGCCGGTGGCCGCCGACACCGGGAAGTACTCCGACCGCTCCAGCTCCCCGGCCGCCGCCAGCTGGGCCAGCACCCGGGCCCGGGGCGCGGCGTCGACCTTGTTGACCACCACCACGGCGTCGGGCGGCACGCGGGCGGCCACGAACCGGTCCCCTCGCCCCAGCGGGGCGGTGGCGTCGATCACCAGCACCACCACGTCGACGTCCCCCACGGCCGACACGGCCGTGTCGTTGAGGCGGGAGCCGAGAAGCGTGCGGGGCTTGTGGACGCCGGGGGTGTCCACGAAGACCACCTGGGCCCCGGGCCGGTTGAGCACCCCCCGCACCTGGTTGCGCGTCGTCTGCGGCTTGTCCGACACGATCGACACCTTGGTGCCCAGGACGCGGTTCACCAGGGTGGACTTGCCCACGTTGGGCCGGCCCACGACCGCCACGAACCCCGAGCGCACGACGGCGATCGCCCCGGCGACGGCTACTCGGCCGAGGCGGGAGCCGGCGACTCCACCTTGGAGATGCGGACGCGGCCGATGCGGCGGCCCTGCACCTTCTCGGCCACCAGGCGGTGCCCGTCGACCTCGACGGCCTCGCCCTCGATGGGGACGTGGCCCAGCAGGTTGAACACCAGCCCGCCCACGCTGTCCCAGTCACCGGTGGGCAGCTCGGCCCTCAGCAGCTCGTTGACCTCGTCGATGGGCATGCGGGCGTTGACCCGGACCTCGCCGTTGCCCAGGTCCTCCACCACCGGCTCCTCCACGTCGAACTCGTCGACGATCTCGCCGACCAGCTCCTCGATGAGGTCCTCGAGGGTGACCAGGCCCGCCGTGCCGCCGTACTCGTCCACGACCACGGCGATGTGGAACTTGCCCCGCTGCATCTCCCGCAGGAGCTCGGTCACCCGCTTGGTCTCGGGCACGAAGTGGGCTTCGCGCACCAGGTTGCGGACCTCCTCGGCGGTGCGGCCCTCGCGCTCGGCCCGCATGAGGTCCTTGACGAACACGATGCCGACGACGTCGTCGATGCCCTGGTCGTAGACCGGGATGCGGGAGAACCCGGCGGCGATGGCCACCTCCACCACGTCGTCGACCTTGTCCTTCCCCTCGACAGCCACCATGTCGGGCCGGGGGATCATCACCTCGCGCACCACGGTGTCGCCGAACTCGATGATGGAGTGGATGAGGCGGCGCTCGTCGTGCTCGATCACCTCGTCCTCGGTCGCCACGTCCACGGTGGCGAGCAGCTCCTCCTCCGACACGAACGGCCCCGCCTTGAGGCCCTTGCCGGGCAGGATCCAGTTCGACAGCCCGATGAGCCCCCGGGCCAGCAGCCGGATGGGCCACAGGTTGGTTATGAACGAGATGAGCGGCGCGGCGAGCAGCGCCGCCCGCTCGGTGTGCTGGACGGCCCAGGTCTTGGGCGCCGACTCGGCCAGCACGAAGATGACCACGACCTCGAAGAACACGGCCACCGTGACCCCGAGGGCGCCGAACAGGTCCTCCGCCAGCGCGCCCACCAGGGTGGCCACCACCAGGTGGCAGACCAGCACGAGCAGCAGGATGGGGTTCAGGAACCGCTCGGGGTGCTCCACCAGGCGGGCCAGGCGCGCCGCTCCCCGCCGGCCCTCCTCCTCCATGGTGATGGCCTTCACCCGGGAGATGCGGGTGAGGCTGGTCTCCGACATGGCGAAGAACGCCGCCAGCAGGACGAGGGCGGCGACGGCCCCCAGCATGAGCGCCTGGGACGTGGTCATGGCAGCCTCACGGCTCGCGGTACCCCGAACGGGCCCGGTGGAAGAGGTCCAGCAGCTCCTGCTCGCGCTTCTCCATGGCCTGCGCCTCCTCGTCGTCCACGTGGTCCATCCCCATCAGGTGCAGGATCCCGTGCACGGTCAGAAGCGCCAGCTCGTCCTCGTACTCCGTGCCGGAGGCGGCGGCGTTGCGCAGGGCCACCGACGGGCAGATCACCACGTCGCCCAGAAGGGTGGGCAGCTCCGACGCCTCCACCGGCACCCACCCCGGGCCGCTCCCGCCCGAGTCGGGCGAGCGGCCGCCCTCGGCCGGCTCCTCGTCGATGGGGAAGGCGAGCACGTCGGTGGGGCCGTCCTTGCCGGCGAAGCGCTTGTTGAGGTCGGACATGGCCTGCTCGTCGACGAACAGCAGCGACAGCTCGGCCTCTCCCTTGACGCCCTCGGCCTCCAGCACCGAGCGGGCCAGCCGGACCCAGCGCAGGGTGTCGACGAGATGGGCCGACTGCTCGTCCGCGGCGAAGACCTCCACCGGCACGGCCCGCTCAGCCCTCGGCCCGCTCGTAGGCGGTGACGATGTCCTGGACGATGCGGTGGCGCACCACGTCGCGCCGGGTGAGGCGGACGAACGCCAGGCCGTCGATCCCCCCGAGGATCTCCTCCAACCCGAACAGGCCGGATTTGCCGCCGGCGACGTCGACCTGGGTGACGTCGCCGGTGACCACCGCCTTGGACCCGAAGCCGATGCGGGTGAGGAACATCTTCATCTGCTCCGGTGTCGTGTTCTGCGCCTCGTCGAGGATGATGAAGCTGCGGTTGAGGGTGCGGCCCCGCATGAAGGCGAGGGGCGCCACCTCGATGGCGCCCTTGTCGAGCAGGCGGGGCATGGCGTCGGTGCCGAGCATGTCGAACAGGGCGTCGTAGAGCGGCCGCAGGTAGGGATCGACCTTCTCCATGAGGGTCCCCGGAAGGAAGCCGAGGCGCTCGCCCGCCTCGACCGCCGGGCGGGTGAGGATGATCCGCTCGACCTGCTTGGCCTGGAGCGCCTGCACGGCCAGCGCCACGGCCAGGTAGGACTTGCCGGTGCCGGCCGGGCCGATCCCGAAGGTGATCACGTTGGCGGCGATGGCGTCGGCGTAGGCCTTCTGGCCCGCCGTCTTGGGGCGCACGGTGCGGCCCCGGCCCGATCGCAGCACCTCGGCGGTGAGCACCTCCGACGGGCGCTCGTCGGCCTTGACCATGTCGATGGTGCGGGCGACGTTCACCACGTCGAGGTACTGGCCCTGCTCCAGCAGGATGAGCAGCTCCTCGAAGAGCTTGCCCACCCGCTCGGCGTCCTCGCCGTCGATGCTGATCTCGTTGCCGCGGGCGTGGATGGTCGTGCCCCCGAAGGACTCCTCCACGAGGCGCAGCAGCTCGTCACGTTGACCGAGCAGACCGACCATGAGGTGGTTGCCGGGGACGAGGATCTTGACAGAGGTCGATGACAAAGGGGCTCGGGCTCAGCGTACCGTCACCCCGGGGGCCAGCCGAGACGTCGCCCGCCGATGAGGTGCAGGTGGAGGTGGGGGACGGAGTTGGAGGCGTCCTCGCCCACGTTGAGCACCAGGCGGTACCCGCTGGCGTCCACCCCCTCGGTGGCGGCCACCCGCTGGGCGGTGACGACCATCTCGGCCAGCTCCTCGGCGTCCGCCGGCGTCAGCGCCGCGGCGTCGGCGATGTGGCGGCGCGGCACCACCAGGACGTGGGTGGGGGCCGCCGGGTCGATGTCGCGGAAGGCGTAGGTGCCGGGGGTGGACGCCACCTCCTGGGAGGGGATCTCGCCCGCCACGATCTTGCAGAACAGGCAGTCGGCCACCGGCGACGAAGCTAGCGCCCCGGCCACGACGTTCGCCGCGTTCGCTGCGGCAAGGTCCGTGGCCGCACTCGCCGCCGCAGGCGGCCTCTTCGGCCGCGGACGCCGAGAAGGGACAGGGCGGAGGCGGCGCGAGCTCCGCTCGCCCGCCGGAGCACCATCCAACTCGACCGAGTGGAGTGAGC
>JBOGHR010000352.1:0-2914 GCA_050744905.1 Acidimicrobiales bacterium | reverse complement strand
ACCCACGACGGGGCCGGGCCTTCTCCACGACAGGCGAGCGGGGACGGCCCGCACCGTCCCCCGCCGCCCACCCGTCCACGGCGGGCTCGCACGGCGACCGGGCCCCGCTCGATCGCCATCCCCGGGGGAGAGAAGGCATGTCAGCTGACCACACCGACGATCTCGCCGACCTGAGCCTCGTGCAGCGGGTCCTGCTCGCCACCGACGGCACCGTCACCCACATCCTGGAGGCCTACGCCGGCGAGCGGATGTCGCTGGTGAAGCTGGCCCACGAGATGCTGGTGGACCCGGCCCAGCGGGCCGGGCTCGACGTCGACGACGACGAGCAGGCCCTGCGGCGGGTGATCCTCCTGCGGGGCTCGCAGAGCGGGACCACCTTCATCCACGCCGAGTCGGTCATGCTGCTCGACCGGCTGCACCCCGTCGTGGCCGACGGGCTGCTCAACACCGACACGCCCATCGGGAAGCTGATGTGGAAGTGCCGGGCCGAGACGTTCCGCGAGGTGCTGTCGGCCTGGGTGGAGCCCGCCGGCGGCATCGGCGCCCACTTCGGCCTCGAGCCGTCGGCGCCGCTGGTGGCCCGCACCTACCAGATCATCGAGGGCGGCCAGCCCATCGCCCGCATCACCGAGCGCTTCCCGCGGGACCGGTTCCCGGCGCCGCCCACCACGGCGGCGGACGGCGCCATCGACCTGCGCGCCGGCCAGCCGGGCGCGATGGGCGTCGTCCTCCCCGGGAGCTGACGCCGGTGTGCCCGGCCGGGCGCAGATCGCACATGCACGTGCACACGCCCGTGCACATGGACACGGGCACAGGGGCGGGCCAGGATGGGCCCGCCGGGTCTTCGGGGCGGCGGGCGCGAGCAGCGCCGCGGGCAGGGGGAGCGATGCGGTGAGCCACGGATCCGGGTGCCCGATGAACCGGCGCGCCTTCCTCAGGGCCCTCGGCGCGGGGGCGGCCTCGGCGGTGGCGCTCGGTCCCACGGCCGCTGCTGCGGGCGCCGGGCCCGCCGCGGCGGGCAGGGCCGGCGGGACGCCCAGAGCGCCGTTCCGCACCACGTTCGGGCGCATGTTCCCCCAGCTCCCGCCCTTCGCCCGGCCGGGGCCGGCGCTCACCGAGGCCCTGGTCGACATCGGGCGCCGGGGCGGGATCCTCGACGCCGGCGACGACCTCACGGCCGACCCGCTCGCCCTCATCGTCGACCCCGCCCTGCGCCGGGGCAACCCCGACAACCCGAGCCTCACCGCCGGGGTGACGTTCATGGGCCAGTTCCTGGACCACGACGTGACCTTCGACGTCGGGTCGGAGCTCGGGACCCCCACCGACCCGCGGACCTCGCCCAACGGGCGCACGCCGGCGCTCGACCTCGACTCGGTGTACGGCGCCGGGCCGATGGCCTCCCCGCAGCTCTACGACTACGGCCACCGGGCCCGGTTCCGCTACGAGAGCGGCGGGCTGTTCGAGGACGTCCCCCGCGGCGCCGACATGGCGGCGGTCATCGCCGACCCGCGCAACGACGAGCACGTCATCCTCTCGGGCCTGCACTGCGCGTTCATGAGGTTCCACAACGAGGCGGTGGACGTGGTGGCGCGGGCGGGGATGCGCGACCTGGAGGTGTTCGACGCCGCCCGCCGCCTGACCACGTGGCACTACCAGTGGATGGTGGTCCACCAGTTCCTGCCGCTGTTCGTCGGCCCGGCCCTGGTCGACGAGGTGGTGCGCACGGGCCGTCGCTGGTTCACCGCCGGCGACTTCATGCCCGTCGAGTTCCAGGGCGCGGCCTACCGGTTCGGCCACAGCATGGTGCGCCCGTCCTACCGGGCCAACATGACCGGCCACGACGGCGGCCCGTTCGTGGGGCTGATCTTCGACGCCGGCGCCGAGCCGTCCGACGACCCCGACGACCTGGTCGGCGGGGCCCGGGCCCCCCGCCGGTTCGTGGGCTGGGAGACCTTCTTCGACTTCGGCGACGGCAACGTGCGCAACAGCAAGCTGATCGACACCAAGCTGTCGAGCCCGCTGTTCGACCTGCCCCTCAGCGCCATCGCGGCGAGGGACCAGCCCACCGTGCTGCCCCAGCGCACCCTGCTGCGCCACGTGACGTGGTCGATGCCGTCGGGCCAGGCGATCGCCCGGGCCATGGGCGCCCCCGTCGTGGCCGCCGCCGACCTGGCCGAGCTGTCGGCCTACGGCCTCGGCCTGGAGACGAGCACGCCGCTGTGGTACTACGTGCTGAAGGAGGCCGAGCTGACGGCGGGCGGGCGCCACCTCGGACCGGTCGGCGGCCGTATCGTGGCCGAGGTGCTCATCGGGCTGCTCGAGGCCGACCCCAACTCCTACCTCAACGCTCGGGGGTGGCGCCCCACCCTGCCCCGCCGTGACGGCCGGGTCACCGGCGAGTTCGACATGGTGGACTTCCTGACCTTCGCCCGCGTCGACCCGGCCAGCCGCAGCTCGTGACCGGGGACCGGCTCCGCGCCGGCGGCGCCGCCGGGGAGGTGGCGCGGTGAGGGTCCTGTGCACCTGCCTGCCCGGGCACGGGCACTTCAACCCCATGCTCGCCCTGGCCCAGGCCCTGCGCCGGGCCGGCCACGACGTCGCCTTCGCCACCGCCGCCGGGTTCTGCCCCCGGGTGGAGAAGGCCGGTTTCACCGCCTTCCCGGCGGGCATGAGCCTTCCCGACCAGATGGACCAGGCCGTGCAGCGCTACCCCGGGCAGGCGGCCCTGGCGGCCATGGAGCGCTTCGAGCAGTTCGTGCCCCGCATGCTGGCCGGGGTGGCGGCGCCCGCCCGGGCCGCCGACCTGGTCCCGCTGGTGCGGGAGTGGGACCCCGACCTCCTGGTGCACGACGAGACGGAGCTGGCCGGCCCGGTGGCGGCGGCCGCCGCCGGCATCCCGTGGGCCGACCAGAGC
>JBOGHR010000351.1:0-2435 GCA_050744905.1 Acidimicrobiales bacterium | reverse complement strand
GCCCGGGAGGCGGGCATGGAGGCGGGGCCCCTCGACCGCCTGCGCCTCAGCGAGGCCCGCATCGCCGGCATGGCCGCCGGCCTGCGTCAGGTGGCGGCGCTGGCCGACCCGGTGGGCGAGGTGGTCGACGGCTGGACCCGCCCCAACGGGCTGCGGATCACCCGGGTGCGGGTCCCCCTGGGGGTGGTCGGGATCATCTACGAGAACCGCCCCAACGTGACCAGCGACGCCGCCGCCCTGTGCCTGAAGTCGGGCAACGCCGCCTTCCTGCGGGGGTCGTCGGGCGCCATCGCCTCCAACACGGCCATCGCCGGCGTGCTCCGTGAGGGCTTCGCCAAGGCGGGCCTGCCCGAGGACGCCCTGGTGCTGGTGGAGGACACCAGCCGGGAGTCGGCGGTGGCGTTCATGCGCCTGCGGGGGCTGATCGACTGCCTGGTGCCCCGGGGCGGCCCGTCGCTCATCGCCGCCGTCCTCGACCACGCCACCGTCCCGTACGTGATCGACGGCGACGGCAACTGCCACGTCTACGTCGACGCCGCCGCCGACCTGGACATGGCCCTGGCCATCGTGGTCAACGCCAAGACCCAGCGGCCCTCGGTGTGCAATGCCGCCGAGTCGCTGGTGGTGCACGCGGCGGTGGCCGGCGAGCTCCTGCCCCGGGCGGCCGCCGCCCTGGAGGGCGTGGAGCTGGTGGGCGACGAGCGGGCCCGGGCCCTGGTGCCGTCCATGGGGGAGGCCACCGACGAGGACTTCGCCACCGAGTTCCTCGGCCTCAAGATGTCCGTCGCCGTGGTGCCCGACCTCGACGCCGCCATCGACCACGTCCGCCGCTTCGGGTCGGGCCACACCGAGGCCATCGTCACCGGCGACCTGGCCGCCGCCCGCCGCTTCACCGCCGAGGTGGACGCCGCCGCCGTGGTCGTCAACGCCTCCACCCGCTTCACCGACGGCGAGCAGTTCGGCTTCGGCGCCGAGATCGGCATCAGCACCCAGAAGCTGCACGCCCGCGGCCCCATGGGCCTGCGCGAGCTCACCACCGTCAAGTACGTGGTGGAGGGCGACGGCCAGGTCCGCACTTGACCCTGGGCGGGGCCGGCGGCGAGCCGAGGTTCGAGTCGGTCGAGGCGCTGCGCCGGTCCCTGGCCGGCGCCGGCTACCTGGCCGACACCGGCATCGCCGGCGTCGTGTACCTGGCCGACCGCCTGCGCAAGCCCGTGCTGGTGGAGGGCCCGGCCGGCACCGGAAAGACCCAGCTGGCCAAGTCGGTGGCGGAGGTGACCGGGGCCCGCCTCATCCGCCTCCAGTGCTACGAGGGCCTGGACGAGGCGAAGGCCCTCTACGAGTGGAACTACCGCAAGCAGCTGCTGCGCATCCAGGCCGAGCGGGTGGCCGAGCAGGGCGGCGCCGGCTGGGAGGCGCTGGAGGAGGACATCTTCAGCGAGGCCTTCCTGCTCCCCCGGCCCCTGCTGGAGGCCATCCGGGCCGCCGACCCGGTGGTGCTCCTGGTCGACGAGGTGGACCGGGTGGAGGTCGAGACCGAGGCGCTCCTGCTGGAGGTGCTGTCCGACTACCAGGTGTCGATCCCCGAGCTGGGCACGGTCAACGCCACCCAGGTGCCGCTGGTGTTCCTCACGTCCAACAACACCCGGGAGCTGTCCGAGGCGCTCAAGCGCCGGTGCCTGTACCTCCACGTCGACTACCCCGACGTGGAGCGGGAGCGCCAGATAGTGCTCGCCAAGGTCCCCGGCATCGACGAGCACCTGGCCGACCAGGTGGCCCGCATCGTGCGGTCCATCCGCGCCCTGGAGCTGAAGAAGGCGCCGTCGGTGTCCGAGACCCTGGACTGGGCGGCCACCCTCGTGCTGCTGAACGTGGCGACGGTGGGGGCCGAGGTGGTGCGGGACACCCTCCACCTGCTGCTCAAGCACCGCTCCGACATCGCCAAGGCCCAGCGCCAGTTCCCGGTCGAGGCCTGAGGCGGTGCTCGACGCCGTGGCCGGCTTCGTCGGGGAGCTGCGGGCCGCCGGCCTGCCCGTCAGCCTCACCGAGGACCTCGACGCCACCGAGGCGCTGCGCCACGTGCCGATCGGCGACCGGGAGGCGTTCAAGGCCGCCCTGGCCGCCACCCTGGTCAAGCACCACCGCCACCGGGCCCTCTTCGACGTGGTCTTCGACGTCTACTTCGCCATCCAGCCGCTGGAGACGGGAGAAGACGAGGACGGCGCCGGCAAAGGCGCCCGTCCGCAGGCCGGCTCCCTGCCGGGGGGCGGGGGAGGCGGTGAGATCTCCCAGGAGGAGCTGGCCCAGATGCTGCTACGGGCCGTGCTCGACCCCGACGCCCTGCGCCGCCTGGCGGCCATGGCCGTGGAGCGCTACGCCGGCATGGAGCCGGGCCGGCCGGTGGGGGGGACCTATTACCTGTACCGGACGCTGAG
>JBOGHR010000350.1:0-4969 GCA_050744905.1 Acidimicrobiales bacterium | reverse complement strand
GTCGTGGGCCCGCCAGCCCATGGTCGTCGCCACCGGGCGCCGCCGGCGGTGACGCCGAGGGCGCGCTCGGGTCCCTGGCACCGCCCAAGAGACATGGCTTGCGTGACATATTCCATCGGTGGCATGCTGGGACGGGATGTCGACCACGTTCGAGGTGCTGGCCCAACCGATCCGGCGCTCCATCCTGGACCGCCTGCGCCACGGCGAGCACCTCGTCGGCGAGCTGGCCGACGCTCTCGCCCTGACTCAGCCGGCCACCTCCAAGCACCTCCGGGTGCTGCGGGAGGCGGGGTTGGTGACGGTCCGGACCGACGGGCCCCGACGCTGGTACCGCCTCCGGGCCGATCCCCTGGCCGAGGTCGACGACTGGCTGGCGCCGTACCGCTGGATGTGGGAGTCGCGCCTCGACCGCCTCGGCGCCCACCTCGACACGATGAGCGACGACCAAGGAGACGCCGATGCCCGGTGACCGGTTCCTCACCCTCGACGGGCGGCCGACGGTCCGCGTCGAGCGCGACTACCCGCACCCGATCGAGAGGGTGTGGAGAGCCGTGACGGCGCCCGAGCACCTCGGGCAGTGGTTCCCGAGCCCCGTCGAGGTGGACCTCAGGCCGGGCGGCGACATGCGCTTCGGGGCGTCGGGGGGAGGGCCGGGCGCGGTCGGCGTCGTCGAGGCCGTCGACGCGCCCCGGCGGCTCGCGTTCACCTGGGGCGCCGACCGGCTGACCTTCGACCTGTCCCCGAACGGCGGGGGCACCACGTTCGTCCTGACCCACGCCTTCGACGACCGCTTCGGCGCCGCCAGCTTCGCCACCGGCTGGGACCTGTGCCTGGCCGGCCTCCGCCGGGTGCTCGCCGGCGAGCCCCCGCCCCCGCCGGACCGGGGCATCGCCCGCCACGAGGAGCTGGTCCACCAGTTCGGGCTCGACCGGCCGGAGGTGACGGAGTCCGAGGGCCGCTGGACCGTCCGGATGGAGCGCCAGCTCACCTGCCCGGCCGAGGTCGCCTGGGACCTGTGGTTCGGGAGGGACCGCGACACCGGCGAACAGCGCAGGGCGCCGGCGGTCGGTGAGGACCTCACGCCGTACATGGCGCCCGGCGTCGTGGTCGGCACGATGACCGAGGTGGACCTGCACCGGGTGCTGGCCTTCGCCGTGACGCCGGCGGGCGGGCCCGGCGAGCACGTGCGCGTCGAGCTGGCCGACGGCACCGGCCACGGCGCGCGGATCACGCTCACGGTCACCGGCACGGACCCCGCCGAGCGGGATGCCGCGGCCGAGACGTGGGGCGTGCGCGCCGTCGGGCACCTCGCCGCCTCGGCGGCCGCGTGGGCGACCGAGCAGCCGGTGGGCGCCTGATCCTCGCCGGCACGGCGGCCAGCAGAACGCCGGCGGGCACCCGGGCGCCGTGGGCGTCGGTCCGTGATGGTCCGTGATGGTCCGTGATGGTCAACCCCCGAGCCCGCCCCGTGGGGTACGGTGAGATCCCGTGGCGAAGCACATCTTCGTGACGGGGGGTGTGGCCTCGTCGCTCGGCAAGGGGCTGACGGCCTCGTCCCTCGGCCGGCTGCTGAAGACCCGGGGACTGCGGGTCACCATGCAGAAGCTCGACCCGTACATCAACGTCGACCCGGGCACGATGAACCCGTTCGAGCACGGCGAGGTGTTCGTCACCGACGACGGCGGCGAGACCGACCTCGACCTCGGCCACTACGAGCGGTTCATCGACGAGAACCTGCACCGGGAGTCCAACACCACCACCGGCTCCATCTACCAGTCGGTCATCGCCAAGGAGCGGCGGGGCGACTTCCTGGGCAAGACCGTCCAGGTCATCCCCCACGTGACCAACGAGATCAAGGAGCGCATCACCCGGCTGGCCACCGACGACGTGGACGTGGTGATCACCGAGGTGGGCGGCACGGTGGGCGACATCGAGATCCTGCCCTTCCTGGAGGCCATCCGGCAGTTCCGCAAGGACGTGGGCCGTGACAACGTCTGCTACATCCACCTCACGCTCGTGCCCTACCTGGGGCCGAGCGGGGAGCAGAAGACCAAGCCCACCCAGCACTCCGTCACCGAGTTGCGCAGCCGGGGCGTCCAGCCCGACGTGATCGTGTGCCGATCCGACCAGCCGCTGTCCGACGGGCTGAAGCGCAAGATCTCGCTGCTCTGCGACGTCGACACCCAGGCGGTGGTGAGCGCGGTCGACGCCCGCAACATCTACGCCATCCCGCTGGTGCTCCACGACGAGGGCCTCGACGACGAGGTGTGCCGCCTCCTGCGGCTGGACACCCCCGAGCCCGACCTCACCCGCTGGCGCCAGCTGGTCGAGCGGGTCGACGCCGCCACCGCCCCGGTGCGCATCGGCCTCATCGGCAAGTACGTCAACCTCCCCGACGCCTACCTCTCGGTGGTCGAGGCGCTCCGCCACGCCGGGTTCCACCACGGCGCCCGGGTGGAGATCGACTGGATCCAGGCCGAGGAGGCCACCGGCCTGCTGGCCGAGGGCCGCCTGCGCGACCTCGACGGCATGGTGATCCCCGGCGGGTTCGGCGAGCGGGGGATCGACGGCAAGATCGCCGCCGCCGGCTACGCCCGCGAGCACGACATACCCTGCCTGGGGCTGTGCCTGGGGCTGCAGGTGATGGTCATCGACTTCGCCCGCAGCGTGGCCGGGCTGGAGTCGGCCAACTCCCGCGAGTTCGACCCCGCCTCGCCCAACCTGGTCATCGACCTCATGGACGAGCAGCGGGAGGTGGTGAACATGGGCGGCACCATGCGCCTGGGCGCCTACGTGGCCAAGCTCAAGCCCGGCTCCCTGGTGGAGAAGGCCTACGGCGAGCCCGTGGTCTACGAGCGCCACCGGCACCGCTACGAGGTCAACCCCCGCTACCGGCGCCGGCTGGAGGACGCCGGGCTGGTGTGCTCGGGCACCTCCCCCGACGACCGGCTGGTCGAGTTCATCGAGCTGCCCGGGCACCCGTGCTGGTTCGGCACCCAGGCCCACCCCGAGTTCAAGAGCCGCCCCGACCGGCCCCACCCCCTGTTCTACGAGCTGGTGGGGGCCGCCCTCGACCGGGCCGCCGGGCGCAACCCGCACCTGCCCGACCTCTGAGCCGGGCGGGGGAGTGAGCGGGTTCCGCAAGCTCGGCGAGCGCGAGGTGTGGCGCGGGTCGCTGGTGATGGCCGGGGTGGGAACACATGTCGGGCCCGACGGGTCGACGTTCGAGCGGGACGTGGTGCACCACCCCGGCGCCGTGTCGGTCGTGCCCGTCGTCGACGGGGGCGAGGCGGTGCTGCTGGTCCGCCAGTACCGCGCCGCCATCGACATGGATCTGCTGGAGATCCCGGCCGGCAAGCGCGACGTGGCGGGCGAGGACCCGGCCGTGACCGCCGGCCGGGAGCTGGAGGAGGAGGTGGGGATGCGCGCCGGTCGGTTGGAGAAGCTGGCCGAGTTCTACAACTCGCCGGGGTTCTGCGACGAGCACTCCCACGTCTTCCTCGCCCTCGACCTGGAGCCGTGCCCGGCGTCGGCCCAGGGCGTGGAAGAGCGCCACATGACGATCGAGCGGGTGCGGATGGCCGACGTGCCCGGCCTGATCGGCGCGGGGGCGATCACCGACGCCAAGACCATCATCGGGCTGTGCCTGGCCCGGGAGGCGCTGGCGTCGCGCTAGAACGCGGCCCGGAGGCGCCCCCGTCCCACCCGCCTACCCTGGCCGTCGTGATCGTCGGGGTGCCGGGGGAGATCAAGACCGGGGAGAACCGCGTGGCGATCACCCCCGACGGCGTGCGCGAGCTCGTGGCCCACGGCCACCGGGTGCTGGTCGAGGCGGGGGCCGGCGGCGGGTCGTCCATCGCCGACGCCGACTTCACGGCGGCCGGGGCCGAGACGGTGGGCGCCGACGACGCGTGGGGCGCCGAGCTGGTGGTCAAGGTCAAGGAGCCGCAGGCGAGCGAGGCCCGCCACCTGCGGGAGGGCCAGATCCTGTTCACCTACCTCCACCTGGCCCACTACCCGGAGGTGGCCCGCGCCCTGCTCGACGCCCGCACCACCGCCCTCGCCTACGAGACCGTGCAGCTGCCCAGCGGCGCCCTGCCCCTCCTGGCGCCCATGAGCGAGGTGGCCGGGCGCATGGCCACCCAGATCGGCGCCCACTACCTGGAGCGGGCGAACGGCGGGCGGGGGGTGCTGCTGGGCGGGGCCCCCGGCGTGCGCCCGGCCCGGGTGGTGGTCATTGGCGCCGGCAACGTGGGGTGGAACGCGGCGTGGATCGCCCAGGGCATGGAGGCCGAGGTCTGGCTGCTGGACAAGAACCTCGACCGGCTGCGCTTCGTCGACCAGATCCACAAGGGGCGCATCCTCACCCTGGCGTCCAACCGGGGGGCCGTGGAGCGGGCGGTGGGCGACGCCGACCTGCTCATCGGCGCCGTGCTCGTCCCCGGCGGCCGAGCGCCCAAGGTGGTCACCGAGGACATGGTGCGGGCCATGAAGCCGGGGGCGGTGATCGTCGACATCGCCGTGGACCAGGGCGGATGCGTGGAGACCACGCGCGAGACGACCCACGACGACCCCGTGTACGAGCTCCACGGCGCCATCCACTACGCGGTGGGCAACGTGCCCGGCGCCGTGCCCCACACGTCGACCTACGCCCTCACCAACGCCACCCTCCCCTACCTGCTCGAGGTGGCCGAGCGGGGCGTGCGGGGCGCACTCGCCGCCGACCCGGCGCTGGCCGGCGGCGTCACCACCGTCGCCGGGCGGGTCACCAACCCCGTGGTGGCCGACGCCCTGGGGCTGCCGGCGGACGACCCCCTCGCCGTCCTGGCCTGAGGACGGAGTGCCCGAGGCGCTGAGCGACGAGGCGGAGGCGTTCCTGGCTTCGCTGCGCGCCTCCGGCCGGGCCGAGAGCACCGTCGCCGCCTACCGCCACGACCTGGCGGCCTACGAGCGCTGGCTCGGGGAGCAC
>JBOGHR010000349.1:0-5715 GCA_050744905.1 Acidimicrobiales bacterium | reverse complement strand
CGGCACCGCCCAGCCCGAGCCCGGCACCGCCCAGCCCGAGCCCGGCACCGCCCAGCCCGTCCCCGCGTCAGGCCCGGTCGGCTCGCAGGGCGAGGCGGAGCCGCACCAGCCCGCGTACCGTGCGCAGGCCCCGGCGCACGATGGAGGTGCGCGACGGGCGGGACTCGCGGACCGAGACGGGGACCTCGGCCACGCCGAGCCCGGCCCGTTCGGCCCGTAGCACCAGCTCGGTGTCGAACAGGTCGGTCCCCAGCCGGCAGCGCTCGACCACCGGCAGCAGCGCCTGGCGGCGCATCGCCTTCATGCCGTGGGTGTCGGAGACCCGCAGCCCGAAGCCGCGCCGCAGCACGAAGGCGAACGCGCCGGTGATCAGCCGCCGGACCAGGGCCCGCTGGTCGTCGGAGCCGGCCGCCCGCTTGCTGCCCACCACCACGTCGGGCCCGCCGTCGGCCCCCAGCATCTCCACGGTGGCGTCGACGAAGTCCAGGTCGTAGTAGTCGACGTCGACGTTGGCCACCACGTCGCCCCGGGCGGCGAGGAAGCCGGCCCGCAGGGCGGCGCCGTAGTCGGGCGAGGGCAGGCTCAGCGCCCGCACGCCGGGCACGGAGCCGGCCAGGCGGCGGGCGATGTCCGCCGTGCGGTCGGTGGACCCGTTCTCCACCACGACCACCTCGGCGTCGTGGCCCCGGGCGGCGAGGCCGTCCACCACCTCCCGCACCGCCGGCTCCAGGAAGTCGGCCTCGTTGAAGGCGGGCATGACGATCGAGATCATCGGCTTCGACGGGTCTCGGGGGCCACCACCCCACTATGGCCGCGGAGGGGCGTCGGGGGCCGCCCCGGCACTAGGCTCGGCCGGCGATGTCCTCCCTCGACCGCATCTTCAAGGCCTACGACGTGCGCGGCATCGTCCCCGACGAGATGGACGCCGAGGTGTGCCGGCGCATCGGCGCCGCCTTCGCCGCCTTCGCCGGGGCCCCCACCGTGCTGGTGGCCCGCGACATGCGGGCCTCGGGTGAGGAGCTGTCCCGGGCCTTCGCCGAGGGCGTGACCTCCCAGGGGGTGGACGTGGTCGACCTGGGCCTGGCGTCCACCGACCTGCTGTACTTCGCCGCCGGTCGGCTCGACGCCCCCGGCGCCATGTTCACCGCCTCGCACAACCCGGCCCGCTACAACGGGGTGAAGCTGTGCCTGGCCGGCGCCCGGCCCGTGGGCCAGGACACCGGCCTGGCCACGGTCAAGCGCCTCGCCGCCGACCCGCCGCCGCCGGCCGGGCGCACCGGGACCGTGTCGTCCCAGGGCCTGATCGGCGAGTACGCCGACCACGTCCGCACCTTCGTGGACGTGGGCGCCCTGCGACCGCTCGAGGTGGTGGCCGACACGGGAAACGGCATGGGCGGCCTGGTGGTGCCCCGGGTGTTCGAGGGGCTCCCCTACGACCTGGAGGTCCTCTACGCCGAGCTGGACGGCACCTTCCCCAACCACCCGCCCGACCCCATCCAGCCCGAGAACCTCAAGGACCTCCAGCGGCGCGTGCTCGACACGGGGGCCGACGTCGGCATCGCCTTCGACGGCGACGCCGACCGGATGTTCCTCGTCGACGAGAGGGCGGAGCCCGTCTCCGGGTCCACCACCACGGCCATGGTCGCCAAGGCCATGCTCGAGAAGCACCCGGGGTCGACCATCATCTACAACCTCATCTGCTCCAAGGCGGTGCCCGAGGTCATCGAGGAGAACGGGGGCAAGCCGGTCCGCACCCGGGTCGGCCACTCGTTCATCAAGGCGGTCATGGCCGAGACCGACGCCGTGTTCGGCGGCGAGCACTCGGGCCACTACTACTTCCGGGACAACTACCGGGCCGACTCGGGGCTCATCGCCGCCGTGGTCGTGCTCGAGCTGATGGGCAGGGCGGGCGTCGCCCTGTCCGAGCTGCGCCGCCCGTTCGAGCGGTACGCAGCGTCGGGGGAGATCAACACCCGGGTGGACGGCGACCCCTCGGCGGTGCTGGACCGGGTGGCGGCGGCGTTCGCCGGGGCGGCCCTCGACCGCACCGACGGCCTCACCGTCGACCACGGCGACTGGTGGTTCAACCTGCGCCCGTCCAACACCGAGCCCCTGCTGCGCCTGAACCTGGAGGCGCCCACCCGTGAGGAGTGCGACGCCCACGTGGCCGAGGTCCAGGTCCTCGTCGGCGCCGGGTCAGGGGGCTGAGCGGTGGCCCTGGACCCCCAGCTGCTCGAGATCCTGGCCTGCCCGGAGGACAAGGGGCCGCTCCTGTACTTCGAGGACGAGCAGTCCCTCTACAACCCCCGGCTGCGGCGCCGGTACGCCATCCGCGACGACATCCCGATCATGCTCATCGACGAGGCGGAGACGGTGGGCGACGACGAGCACGCCCGGCTGACGGCCAAGGCCGAGGAGCAG
This sequence comes from Acidimicrobiales bacterium, assembly GCA_050744905.1. Taxonomy (GTDB): domain Bacteria; phylum Actinomycetota; class Acidimicrobiia; order Acidimicrobiales; genus DATLFN01. The sequence continues at coordinate 3,294 of JBOGHR010000349.1, read as the reverse complement.
GGCATCCGGCCCACCTTCGAGGCGGGCGGGTGAGCCCGGCGGGGGCCGGCCGGCCCCTCGACACCCAGGGGATCTGGGAGGCCACCACCGGCCTGCCCGAGCAGGTCGAGCGGGCCGCCGGCGAGGCGGCCGCCATCGACGGGCTCCCGTCGCGGGACGAGATCGAGAACGTGGTGGTGCTGGGCATGGGCGGCAGCGGGATCGCCGGCGACATCCTGCTCGCCACCGCCGGGCCGTTCATGGCCGTGCCCGTGGTGGTGGTGAAGTCCTACACCCTGCCCGCCTTCGTGGGCGAGGGGTCGCTGGTGTTCGCCATCTCGTTCTCGGGCGACACCGAGGAGACGGTGGAGGCGGCGGGGGAGGCGGCGGTCCAGGGCGCCCGGGTGGTGGCCGTCACCAGCGGCGGCCAGCTGGAGAAGCTGGCGACGTCGTGGGGCTCGCCCGTGGTGGGCGTGCCCGCCGACCTGCCCCAGCCCCGCACCGCCCTGGGGGCCATGGCCATCCCGCCCCTGGTGGTCCTCGAGCAGGTGGGCCTGTTCCCGGGCGCCGTCCAGTGGATCGACCTGGCCGTCGAGCAGCTCAAGCGCCGCCGCGACCAGCTGGTGTCGGGCGGCGGCCCGTCGGCCGAGATCGCCCGGCGCATCGGCCGCACCATCCCGCTCTTCCACTCCTCGGGCGCCCTGGGCAACGCCGCCGGCCAGCGGTGGAAGACCCAGGTCAACGAGATCGCCAAGGCGCCCGCCTTCTGGGCCGTGTACCCCGAGCTCTGCCACAACGAGCTGCAGGGCTGGGGCCAGCACGGCGACGTCACCCGCCAGCTCGTCACCATCGTGAACCTGCGCCACGACAGCGAGCACCCCCAGGTCAGCCGCCGCTTCGAGCTGGTCGGCGAGCTGGTCCGGGAGGCGGTGGCCGGCATCGAGGAGGTGCGGGCCGAGGGCGACGGCGACCTGGCCCAGCTCCTCGACCTGGTCCTGATGGGCGACTTCGCCGCCCTCCACCTGGCGGCCAACGAGGGCATCGACCCCGGTCCCGTCCCCACCGTCGACGAGCTCAAGCGCGAGCTCCAGGAAGGCTGAGCACCGCATGGCTTCCGACATCGCAGACCCCTCCCTCGCCGGCCTCGGCCGCCAGCGCATCGACTGGGCGGAGACCCACATGCCCGTGCTGGCCTCCATCCGGGAGCGCTTCGCCAAGGAGCGGCCGCTGGACGGCGTCACCGTGGCCGCCTGCCTCCACGTCACCACCGAGACGGCCAGCCTCCTGCGCACCCTCAAGGCGGGGGGCGCCACGGTGAACGTGTGCGCCTCCAACCCGCTGTCCACCCAGGACGACGTGACCGCCGCCCTGGTGCGCGACGAGGGGGTCCAGGTGTTCGCCGTCAAGGGGGAGGACACCGACACCTACTTCCGCCACATCGACGCCGTGCTCGACGAGCACCCCCAGCTCACCATGGACGACGGCTGCGACCTGGTGTCCCGCCTCCACCAGCAGCGCCCCGGCCAGGTGGGCGAGGTGCTGGCCGGCACGGAGGAGACCACCACGGGCGTGATCCGGCTGCGGGCCATGGAGGCCGACGGGGCCCTGCGCTTCCCCATCGTGGCCGTGAACGACGCCGACACCAAGCACATGTTCGACAACCGCTACGGCACGGGGCAGTCCACCCTGGACGGCATCATCCGGGCCACGAACGTCCTGCTGGCCGGCAAGCGGGTGGTGGTGGCCGGCTACGGGTTCTGCGGCAAGGGGGTGGCCAGCCGGGCGCGGGGCATGGGCGCCCAGGTGTACGTCACCGAGATCGACCCCCTGCGGGCGCTGGAGGCGGTGATGGACGGCTTCCGCGTGGTCACCATGGAGGAGGCGGCGTCCGAGGGCGACATCTTCATCACCGTGACCGGGAACCGGGACGTGCTGCGCGGCGAGCACTTCGCGGCGATGCGCGACGGGGCCATCCTCGCCAACTCCGGGCACTTCGACATCGAGATCGACCTCGGGGCCCTGGGGGCCATGGCCGGCTCGCGTCGGGGGGTGCGCCCGTCGGTGGAGGAGTTCCTGCTCGACGGCGGCCGCCGGGTGCTGGTGGTGGCCGAGGGCCGGCTGGTGAACCTGGGCGCCGCCGAGGGCCACCCGGCGGCGGTGATGGACATGAGCTTCGCCAACCAGGCCCTGGCCGCCGAGTGGGCCGTGCGTCACGGGGCCACGCTGGAGAAGCGGGTCTACGGGGTCCCCGCCGAGATCGACAAGGAGATCGCCCGCCTCAAGCTGGAGACCATGGGCGTCGGCATCGACCGCCTCACCCCCGAGCAGGAGGAGTACCTCTCCTCGTGGACCGTCGGGACCTGAACCCAGGTCCCGAGTGAACAGGTCACCGGAACGGTGACCTGTTCACTCGGGAGGGCGGGGATGTGACCGTCGTCCGGGCGACCTACGAGCTGGAGCCCGCCGGCCGGGCCGGCGACCTGGCGCTCGAGGCGTCCCTGGGGATGGCCTCGGGGCCGGGCTTCGTGCGGGGGCGGGTGGTGGAGGAGGGGCGGCCGGGCCGTGCTCGAGTTCCCGGCCGCGAACTGGGGCCCGAACCTGCCCATGCTGGTGTCGTCGGTGGTGGCCGGGGAGGGCATGGAGGACCGGCGGTTCACCCGGCTGCGGCTGGTGGCCCTCGACCTGCCCGCCGGGCTGCTGCCCGGCCCCGCCTTCGCCGCCCCCCGCGACGTGGGGGTGGGCGCCATCGTGAAGCCTTCGCTCGGGCTGGCGCCGGCCGAGGTGGCGGCGGTGGCGGCGGCGCTCGCCGCCGGCGGCGCCCGGCTGGTCAAGGACGACGAGCTGATGGGCGACCCCCCGTGGTGCCCCCTGGAGGAGCGGGTGGCCGCGGTGGCCGCCGCCCTGCACCCGTCGGTCGTGTACTGCGCCAACGTCACCGGCCCGGTGGACGGGCTGGTCGGCCGGGCCCGCCGGGTGGTGGAGCTGGGCGCCACCGGGGTCATGGTGAACGCCTTCGCCACCGGCCTCGACGCCGTGCGGGCCCTGCGCGACGCCCGCCTGGGCGTGCCCATCCTGGCCCACCGGGTCGGCTCGGGGCCGTGGGCGCGCAACGAGCGCTTCGGCGTCAGCGGGGCGGTGCTGGCCCAGCTCACCCGCCTGGCCGGCGCCGACCTCGTCCTGGTGGGCGCCTTCGGGGGAAAGCTCTTCGACACCGACGACGACGTCCGGGCCCAGCTCGACGCCGTGCGCCGCCCCATGGACGGCGTGGCCGCGCCGGTGGCGGTGCTGGGCGGCGGCGTCGGCCCGGGCAACGCC
>JBOGHR010000348.1:0-2493 GCA_050744905.1 Acidimicrobiales bacterium | reverse complement strand
CGGTGCCGACCACGGTGTAGCCGGCGTCCTCGAGCGCCCGGCTGGCGGCGTCGAGGGCGGTGGTCTTGCCGGAACCGGCCACACCGACCACCACCTTGACCGCGCCGTGTGGGCCGCAGATGTTCGCGACCGCGGCCTTCTGGCCGGCGGTGAGCGCCCGGCCGCTCTCGGCCGTCTTGGCGTCCCCGGCTCGGCGTACGGTCTGGGGGTCGACGGTGGGGCCGTCGTGTTGGGTGAGCCGGTCGATGGTCTCGGCGATGGTGTGCTCGTTGGCCAGCACCGCGGCGGCGGTGTGGGGCTGCTCACGCGCCCCCGACACGCCGATCAACGGGACGACCTGGGGTGAGGCGATCACCCGGTTCACGACGCGGTCCAACTCGTCGGGGTGGTGGCCGTAGAGGCGTGGGGCGATCTCGGCGACGAGGCGGCTGCGCGCGAAGACCTTCCAGCGGGTCAGGAACTCCCCCTCGGGGTCCATCAGCTCTGCTGTCAGGTCCTCGATCTCGGTATCGGTGAGGGCCGGCAGGAGCCATGTCGTCGGCTCGGCCGATCACGCCCAGCACGGAGAGGGACTTGTGGGCCGAGACGACGATCTCGAACCCCGGCCGCTTCGTCCTCACGAGTCGTTCCCCGGTGACCGGATGGCGGCAGCCACCAGAGCCGAAGACGGCCCGGAACGCCTCCGGGGTCACCTCGCCGTGCAGGCCGAGTTGTTCGGCGACGGCGCCGCCCCAGCGGAGTGGGGTCTCGCCGCGGGAGCCGTAGTAGTCGAGGGCTTGGCCGGGGTGGTCGTCGGCCCGGCCGAGCACGTTCTCTTCGTGATACGCCACGGATTCGGCGCCCATGACCGCGAACCAAGCCACTCGGCTGCGCTCCCTTCCCTCAACACGGAGTGTTGAAGTTGCGTCCTCCGTTGTTCGTGTGTGTATGGCCTCGGGTGAGTGGCGTATGGGGACATCGGATTTCGGGCGTGTGAGCTAGCGAGCGCGTGCGCTCACTAGCTCGTAGTCGGTCGGTACGTCGCTGGGGTATTGGCCCCGGGCGTGCGAGCGGCCGTGGACCGCTCGCACGCGAGACTCCTTCGAGAAACGTGCGATAGATCCGCCGCGAGACCGCCTTAGAGACGCGTGCGAGCGTGGACCGGGCGCAAGCCAGGCGGGGTCCTGCCGGCGATTTGTGAGATTCCGGGGTGCTCGTGGGCCTAGGGGTGTGATGGTGGATCAGGAGCGTGACGACGGGGCACCTCGGCGGCCTACCGGGACAGCCGATGAGCAGCGAGAACATGTCCCGGAGGCGCGATGTTTCGGCCGGTTTCCGGGCCTAGTAGGGGTACAGCGTCATGTCCTGCTGGACGCCGGTGGGCATGGCTTCGTTGCTGGCGGCGTCTCCTCCGATGTGTTCGTGAAGGGGACCGCCATGCCCGGTGACCGCCCGCAGCCCTGGGGTGCTCGACCGAACTGCACCGTGTCGGCGGAGACCGACATCCGGAGGAGTGACCGATCGGCCAGAACGCAACCTAGTGGGGTGTCAGGGACGACGCACAGGAGTAGCCCCAGAAGCAAACCCGAAGACGTAGTCGAGCTAGTCAACACCCGCTGATTGACGGATTAAGGCGGGGGTTGAAGGCGCGCCCTTTTACGCAGATAAAGGGACAGCCGATAGCGCAATTCACAGCATGTCACAAGCGAACGGGCAGGGGGAAAGGCTGGTGAGCACAGCAGTGGTCGAGCAGGTCGAACGGCAAAGACCGAGCCGGCGGCAGTGGCGCACCTGGACGCGCCACGAACCCGGCCTCGCCGGTCTCGACTACGACCGGATGCGGGACGAGCTGCGCCACGGCACCGCCGACCGCAAAGACGAACTGCTCACCGCCCTCGTCCGGCTCGCCCAGCGCAACCCCGAGGTGGTTGCGGTCGTGGTGGCGTGTCTGCTGCCCGGCCTCCGGGCGCTCGTCGGTCGTCACGCCCGTGGCCTGGAGAAGGCCGAGGCGCTGGCAGTCGCGGTGGCGGGGCTGTGCGAGAGCATCGCCCACCACCCCGGCGGCGAGGCGCCGTTCGTGGCGAACCGGCTGCTCCAGCTCCCCAAACGGCGCCTCCAACGCGCCGCCATCCTGGAGGACACCTGGCGTCGCCACGGCCGACAGTTATCCGAGCGGGCCGGCGTCGGGGTGGTTCGAGTCGAGCTGTCCGCGTCCGCGCTGCTGCGCCTGGCCGTCGATGCCGGGGTGCTCACCGCCACCGACGCCTGGTTGATCCACGCCACCCGCATCGGCGGCCACACCCTCGGTTGGGCCGCCGGGCGGCTCGGCGTCGCCTACGAGACGGCCAAGAAGCGCCGCCAGCGCGCCGAGGCTCGCTGGGTCGCCAGGTGGACGCCACCCACCAGCACGCCGCTGACTGCCACTGCTGCGGATCGGAGGGCGGCACCGTGAACCCCGACGGCGCCGCCACGGCCACACCACCCACGGGCGACGGGTGGGCCAGCGCTGCGGAT
>JBOGHR010000347.1:0-3076 GCA_050744905.1 Acidimicrobiales bacterium | reverse complement strand
CGGTGCCGACCACGGTGTAGCCGGCGTCCTCGAGCGCCCGGCTGGCGGCGTCGAGGGCGGTGGTCTTGCCGGAACCGGCCACACCGACCACCACCTTGACCGCGCCGTGTGGGCCGCAGATGTTCGCTACCGCGGCTTTCTGGCCGGCGGTGAGCGCCCGGCCGATGTCGGCCGCCTTGGCGTCCCCGGCTCGGCGCACGGTCTGGGGGTCGACGGCGGGGCCGTCGTGTCGGGTGAGCCGGTCGATGGTCTCCGCGATGGTGTGCTCATTGGCGGGCACCGCGGCGGCGGTATAGGGCTGCTCACGCGCCCCCGACACGCCGATCAACGGGACGACCTCGGGAGAGGCGATCACCCGGTTCACGACGCGGTCCAACTCGTCGGGATGGCGTCCGTAGAGGCGGGGGCCGATCTCGGCGACGAGGCGGCTGCGACCGAAGACCTTCCAGCGGGTCAGGAACTCCCCGTCGGGGTCCATCATCTCCGCGGTCAGGTCCTCGATCTCGTGGTCGGTGAGGTCCGGCAGTAGGCCGGTGCCCTGCTGGCGGGCGGCGTCCATGGCGGCGGCGAGTTGTTCGATGGTCCACCCGTGGGCTTCGAGTTCCGCTACCCAGCGGGGCATGAGCTGGTCGACGCCGGTGAAGCGCTTGACGGCGCGGGTGCGGCGGGCGGCGATCTTGCGTGCCCGGTAGCCGGTGTAGCCGTGGGTGTCGATGTACTCGTCGATCTCGTCGCGGCGCTTCGAGTAGATGTCGCAGACCGCTTGGGGGATGCCGACGATGCGCCAGTCCCGCGCTCGGCCCGACTCGCCGGGGTCGAGTTCGATCTTGTAGCCCAACTCGATGGCCTTGGCGGCGGCCTTCGTGCGTCCGGCCATGCAGGCGGCCTCACCGAGGTCGCGGACGAGGGCGGAGAAGAGGCCCTTCCATCCGCCCTTGGCGTCGAGCATCCAGCAGATGTTGGCGATGAGGAGGTGGTCGTGCAGCTCGGGGTCGCCTGCTCGCGAGGTGCCATGCCGGGTGACCGCCCACAACATCCCAGTGGTCTCGGTGACGACCGCGGCTCGGCCGCGGCGTCCGCCGAAGGCTTGCAGGGCGGCTTCGAGCCATTCGGTGGTGCCTTGGGTTTGGGCGTCGAGGATGGCGTTCATGTCGTCGGCTCGGCCGATCACGCCCAGCACGGAGAGGGACTTGTGGGCCGAGACGACGATCTCGAACCCCGGCCGTTTCGTCCTCACGAGTCGTTCCCCGGTGACCGGGTGGCGGCAGCCACCAGAACCGAAGACGGCCCGGAACGCCTCCGGGGTCACCTCGCCGTGCAGGCCGAGTTGTTCGGCGACGGTGCCGCCCCAGCGGAGTGGGGTCTCGCCGCGGGAGCCGTAGTAGTCGAGGGCTTGGCCGGGGTGGTCGTCGGCTCGGCCGAGCACGTTCTCTTCGTGATACGCCACGGATTCGGCGCCCATGACCGCGAACCACGCCACTCGGCTGCGCTCCCTTCCTCAACACAGAGTGTTGAAGTTGCGTCCTCCGTTGTTCGTGGGTGTATGGCGTCGCGTGAGCGGCATATCGGGACATCGGAATTCGCGGCATGTGGGCTAGCGAGCGCGTGCGCTCGCTAGCCGTCGTCGGTCGGTGCGTCGCAAGGGTGCTGGCGCCCCGATTCGTTCAGGAAAGGTGCGACAGATCCGCCGTCGGACCGCCTTAGAGACGCGTGAGCGCGGACCGGGCGCATGCCAGGCAGGGTCCTGCCGGGGATTTGTGAGATTTCGGGGTGCTGGTGGGCCTAGAGGTGTGATGGAGGATCAGGAGCGTGACGACGGGGCACCTCAAGGGCTTGCCGGGACAGCCGATGAGCAGCGAGAACATCTCCCGGAGGCGCGATGTTTCGGCCGGTTTCCGGGCCTAGTAGGGGTACAGCGTCATGTCCTGCTGGACGCCGGTGGGCATGGCTTGGGTGCTGGCGGCGTCTCCCCTGATGTGTTCGTGAAGGGGACCGCCATGCCCGGTGACCGCCCGCAGCCCTGGGGGGCTCGGCCGACCTGCACCGTGTCGGCGGACACCGACATGCGGAGGAGTGACCGATCGGCCAGAACGCGACCTAGTGGGGGGTGTCAGGGACGATGCACAGGAGTAGCCCCAGAAGCAAACCCGAAGACGTAGTCGAGCTAGTCGACGCCCGCTGATTGACGGATTGAGGCGGGGTGGGAAGCGCGCGCTCTTCCACAGATCGAGGACCACCGATAGGGCAATTCACAGCATGACACACAAGCGAACGGACAGGGGGAAAGGCTGGTGAGCACAGCAGTGGTCGAGCAGGTCGAACGGCAAAGACCGAGCCGGCGGCAGTGGCGCACCTGGACGCGCCACGAACCCGGCCTCGCCGGTCTCGACTACGACCGGGTGCGCGACGAGCTGCGCCACAGCACCGACGACCGCAAAGACGAACTGCTCGCCGCCCTCGTCCGACTCGCTCAACGCAACCCCGAGGTGGTCGCGGTCGTCGTGGCCTGCCTGCTGCCCGGCCTCCAGGCGCTAGTCGGCCGTCACGCTCGTGGCCTGGAAAAGCCCGAGGCTCTCGCGGTCGCGGTGGCGGGGCTGTGCGAGAGCATCGCCCACCACCCCAGCGGCGAGGCGTCGTTCGTGGCGAACCGGCTGCTCCAGCTCCCCAAACGCCGCCTCCAACGCGCCGCGACCCTCCAGGACACTTGGCGCCGCCACAGCCGACAGGTGCCCGAGAGAGCCGGCGTCGGGGTGGCTCGGGTCGAGCTGTCCGCCACCGCCCTGCTGCGCTTGGCCGTCGACGCCGAAGTCCTCACCGCCACCGACGCCTGGCTGATCCACACCACCCGCATCGGCGGCCACACCCTCGGTTGGGCCGCCGGGCGGCTCGGCGTCGCCTACGAGACGGCCAAGAAGCGCCGCCAGCGCGCCGAGGCCCGCTGGGTCACCTGGTGGACGCCACCCACCAGCACGCCGCTGACTGCCACTGCTGCGGATCGGAGGGCGGCACCGTGAACCCCGACGGCGCCGCCACGGCCACACCACCCACGGGCGACGGGTGGGCCAGCGCTGCGGAT
>JBOGHR010000346.1:0-2960 GCA_050744905.1 Acidimicrobiales bacterium | reverse complement strand
CCGCCACTCCGAGCAGGGCGGCCACCAGGACGACCTCGCCCGAGGACGTGACGACGAGGGCGGTGGACGCGGCCGCCGCGGCCAGGCGCAGGGGCCCGGCGCTCAGCTCGACGTTGTCCGCCGCCTTCGGCCCGCCACGTACGTGCGGGCCAGGTGGTTCCACGAGCACCCTTGGCACACCTCCACCACGTAGCACGCCACCTCGCCGGCGCGCCGGGTCAGCTTGGCCAGCTCCGCCGACCCCTCGAACGCCGCTCCGCCGGGCGGCAGGTGCGGCCCGAAGGCGTAGGCCACGTGCACGAGCTCCGCCTCCTCGCAGATGGGGCACGCCTGCCCGGCGGGCGTGCCCATCCCCCGGGCGGCCCGCAGCAGCTCCGGGTGGGCGTCGCACACGTCCAGGCGGGAGAGCCGCCCGCGGTGGAACTCCTTGACCACCGAGTTGCGCGCCAGGCGGTAGTCGATCTGGCCGGGGAGCGACCCGCCGCCGGAGGCACCACGCAAGGCGTCGGGGCGGAAGCTCACGGCGGTCCAGGGTAGCGGCCCGGTCCCTGCTCCCCTGCCCGGGGCCGGCCTGGGTCGCCGCGCCCGGCCACGGCTCCGGTGCGTTATGCTGGCGCCGATATATCGGTCCGATACATCGGAGACGAACGTGCTGGAACTGGCGGTGCTCGGGGTGCTGAAGGAGCAGGAGCTCCACGGCTACGAGCTCAAGAAGCGGCTGAGCGGCGTCCTGGGCCCGCTGTCGAGCGTCTCGTTCGGCTCGCTCTACCCCACGCTGGCCAAGCTGGAGGCGGCGGGAGCGGTGAAGGCGGTGGAGGCCCACCACGCCCCCGTGGCCGCCCCGATCCCCATGACCGGGTCCCTCGGCGGCGAGCTGCTGGCCTTCCGGGCCCGGCGGGCCGCCACCCGGGGGCCGCGGGGCAGCCGCGGGAAGAAGGTCTACGGCATCACCCAGCGCGGCGAGGAGCTGTTCGCCGAGCTGCTGGTCGCCGAGTCCAGCTCGGCCGACGACGACCGGGCGTTCAACCTGCGCCTGGCCTTCGCCCGCTACCTGCCCGCCGACGCCCGCCTCGGGCTGTTCGAGCGGCGGCGGGCCCAACTCGTGGAGCGCCTCGCTCGCGCCCGGGACGCCGTCCGGGCCGGCCGGGAGCGCCTCGACGCCTACACCCGCTCCCTGCTGGAGCACGGAACCGAGTCCACCGAGCGAGACATCTCGTGGCTCGACCGACTGATCGCCGCCGAGCGGCAGGAGGATCACACGTGACGAACACCGTCAAGGTCGCCATCGCGGGCGTCGGCAACTGCGCCAGCTCGCTCGTGCAGGGCGTCGAGTACTACCGCTCGGCCGATCCCGCCGACACCGTGCCCGGGCTCATGCACGTCGAGCTGGGCGGCTACCACGTGGGCGACATCGACTTCGTGGCCGCCTTCGACGTCGACGCCACCAAGGTCGGCCTCGATCTGGGCAAGGCGGTCTTCGCCGGCCAGAACAACACCGTCCGCTTCTCGGCGGTGGGCGAGCTGGGCGTCACCGTGCAGCGAGGCCCCACCCTCGACGGGCTGGGCAAGTACTACCGAGCCGTGGCGGAGGAGTCGCCCGCCGAGCCGGTGGACGTCGCCCGGGCGTTGCGGGCGGCGGGCGCCGAGGTGCTGGTGGCCTACCTCCCGGTCGGCTCCGAGCAGGCCCAGAAGCACTACGCCCAGGCCTGCCTCGACGCCGGGGTCGCCTTCGTGAACGCCATCCCGGTGTTCATCGCCAGCGACCCCGAGTGGGCCCGGCGCTTCGAGGAGGCGGGCGTGCCCATCGTGGGCGACGACATCAAGAGCCAGGTGGGCGCCACCATCGTCCACCGCCTGCTGGCCCGGCTGTTCGAGGACCGGGGCATGGTCCTCGACCGCACCTATCAGCTCAACGTGGGCGGGAACATGGACTTCAAGAACATGCTCGAGCGCGAGCGCCTGGAGTCCAAGAAGATCTCCAAGACCCGGTCCGTCACCTCCCAGCTCGACAACGGGATCGCCGACGACGACGTCCACATCGGCCCGTCGGACCACGTGGCCTGGCTGGAGGACCGGAAGTGGGCGTACATCCGCCTGGAGGGCCGCAACTTCGGCGACGTGCCCCTCAACGTCGAGCTCAAGCTCGAGGTCTGGGACTCCCCCAACTCCGCCGGGGTGATCATTGACGCCGTCCGCTGCGCCAAGCTCGCCCTCGACCGGGGCATCGGCGGCCCCCTGCTGGGCCCGTCGGCCTACTTCATGAAGTCGCCCCCCGTGCAGTACCGCGACGAGGACGCCCACCGCATGGTGGTGGACTTCGCCCGGGGGTGACGGCCGCGGCGCCGGCACGGCCGCCCGGTCAGCGCAGCTCGACGAGCAGGGGTCGGTGGTCGCTGACCGGCGCGGCATCGAGGACCTCCACCCGCTCCACCTCCAGGCCGCGCACCGCCACGTGGTCGATGCGCAGGAACGGGTCGGCCGCCGGGTAGGTCGCCTGCCCGGTGGGCGCCACCGAGTGGCCGGCCCGCTCCAGGGCGGGCACGGCGACGCCGGGCCGCAGGTTGAGGTCGCCGAGCACGAGGCGGGGCAGCGGCAGGGCGTCCAGGGCGTCGAGCACCACGCCCAGCTGGAGGACGGCGTCGTCCCGGTCGGTCGACAGGTGGACGGCGGCCACCGACAGCCGCCGCCCGCCCACCTCGACCGACGCCAGGATGGCGGCCCGCCGCACCAGCCGGGGCAGCCGCACGGTCCTGACATGGCGGACCTGGCCCCGCACCAGCAGGGCGTTGCCGTAGGCCGAGCCCGGCTCGAAGCTGGTCGCTTCGGCGAAGGCGCACGCCATGCCGGTCACCTCCCCCACCTCGGCCGCCTCGTCGGCCCGCTCCGATCGGGTGGCGCCACGATCGACTTCCTGGAGGCCGAGGACGTCGACATGCAGCGCCGCGCACTCGGCCGCCAGC
>JBOGHR010000345.1:0-4858 GCA_050744905.1 Acidimicrobiales bacterium | reverse complement strand
CTCGCCACCTTCCTCGCCGGCCGGGCGGCGGCCGGCGGCGGTGGCGCCGGGGCGTCGAGCGCCCTGGCGACGGCCCGGGGCATGCTCCCCGGCCCTACCCCCGGACGAAGCTGAGGCGGACGGTGCGGGACCGGTTGTCGGCGTTGGGGTCGACCAGCACGACGCTCTGCCAGGGTCCGAGCTGCGGGCGCCCGCCCACCACCGGGACCACCAGCGAGGGGCTCACCAGCACGGGCAGCAGGTGGTCGGCGCCGTGGCCGGGCGACCCGTGGCGGTGGCGATAGCGGTCGTCGCGCGGGAGCAGCCGGTCCACCAGCTCGTCGAGGTCGGCCTCCGACCCCGAGCCCGTCTCCATGAGGGCGACGCCGGCGGTGGCGTGGGGGGCGAAGACGCTGACCAGCCCGTCGCCCCAGCCGCCGCGGAAGCGGCTGACGTCGTCGGTCAGGTCGGTGACCCGCCGCCCCGAGGTGTCGACCCGCAGCTCGGCCGTGTCCATGGGTAGAACAGTGCCATGAGCGAGCGCCAGCCGGAGGAGCAGACCCAGCGCGAGGTACGGGAGGAGGCGGCCGCCGAGCCCGACGACCCCGTCACCAGCCGCGAGGAGCTCGAGGTCGAGCTGATGGAGGAGGGCCGGTCGCCGGCCGGCGAGGACATCGGCCAGCACACGCCCTGACCGGGCGGCCGAGGCCCGCCCGCACCGGCCCGGAGCGGCAGGTCGTGGTCGCCGCTCCGGCGCCGGCGGGTGGGAGGATCACTTCATATCATCACATGCCGTCTCGGGTCAAGGCCCGTCCGGCGCCGGGCGGGTCGAACGAGCGGCTCAGCGGTTGATGACCGCCTGGACCTCCTCGACGGGGAAGTCGTCGATGACCCCCTCGGTCACCAGCCCGGCCAGCTCGCCTCCCACGCCGGCCAGGGCCCACCGGGCCGTCCAGTGCTGGAGCACCCGCACGTCGTAGGTCCGGGCCACCGTCCAGTAGTGGGTGATGCGCCCCGACGGCCACGGGCCGCCGGCGTCGTCGTAGGGGCCGTCGAGGGAGCCGCCGTCGCCCCAGTCCACCCACACCCGGCTGGACGCCTCCACCACCAGGAGCCCGAGCGGGGTCTGGTGCTCGAAGCGGGTGGCCAGCGGGCTGCGCACCTCCAGGTAGGCCAGCTTGCCGGCCAGCATGTAGCCCGGGTTGATGCGGGGGGCGGGCCGGGGCAGCAGGTCCTCGCCCAGCACCCGCCAGTACTCGGCGGCCTGGGCGGCCGGGCTGCGTGCCGGCGGCGCCGTCCCCGCGCACAGCTGGTACTGGCGGGTGACCTGCATCCAGCGCTGCTCCTGGCGCACCTCGTAGTTGGCGGCCGTCTCCAGCTGGGAGTAGGGCCGCCGCACCACCCGGATGCAGTAGCGCCCGTCCGGCCCCACCGCCAGTGCCGGGAAGTCGCCGAAGAAGACCGGCGGCCGGGCCCGGCCATGGGCGCCTCGGCCTAGCGACGCCGACGAACCCTGGGGCCCGGACGACTCGGGCCCCGTTCCACCCGTCAGCTCGTGACGGATCGCGCCAGGTATCGCGAACACCGAAGGTGAGGGCTCCTGGCGTTGCGGGTCCCCAACCGGCCCGCCTGCACCCTGTGCAGCACCGGTGCCGCTGCTTGCCACGAGCACGCCCGCCAACGCCACCGCCGCGGCAGCGGTGCCCGTCAGCCTCGGCACGGGTCCACGGGCTCCGAGCCGTCCGCGTTGAAGCCGTCGACGGTGATCATCCAAGCCGTGCTGTTGTGCTGGTTGGGATCGTTGGATGGGTCCAGCGGCCGCAGCGCGACGTACTCGGTCTGCAGTGGCTGCGGCGTCGCCGTCGTCTCCGAGTAGTCGCGCCTCACCTCGGACCACACGCACGTCGGGCCGGCGGTGATGACCCGCTCCACGGTCGTGCGGCGGCTACCTGCCCGCACGCTGGAGAGGGCAGGGTCGTCGACGAGGGCCTCGACCCAGGCATCGGCGTGGGCACTGAAGCGATCGTCGGCATAGACCGAGTTGAGGATCTCCGCGGCCTCGGGGACGAGCGCCTTGTTGGCGACGATCAGCTCCGTGGCCCTGGCCTCCACCGCGTCGAGGGCGGCCAGCACCCGGTTCAGGTAGGCCTCGTCGATCACCTCCGGGATGGCGGAGACGTCCACCACCGTCGTCGAGGTGGTGGAGGACGGCGCGGTCGGGACGGTCGGCTCCGGCGGCAGGGACGCGTCGCCCGGTGAGCAGCCGGCGGCCAGCGCCGCCGCCCACGCCACCACCAGCACCGACCTGCGCCGCACCGCGCCGCACACTATCGGCGCCTTTCATGCATGACAAGCCCTCGCCCGGCGCGTCGGGCCGGGTCGCACGCCCGTCGAAGGTGCCCGCGGGCGTCGGATCGAGGTGCCGGAACGGCGCCGGCCGCCGGGCGCTAGCGTCCCGTGGCGATGCGGCGTCGGTGGCGGGGTCTCGCGCTGGCACTGGTGGCCGGCGCCCTGCTCGCCGCCTGCGGCAGCGACGGGCCCACGTTCGGCGCGCCCCGGGGCGCCAGCCGCCAGGGCCGGGACATCTTCCGGCTGTGGCAGGGGTCGATGTGGGCGGCGGTGGCGGTCGGCGTGCTGGTGTGGGCGCTCATCCTCTACGCCGTCGTCCGCTTCCGGCGCCGGCCGGGCGACGACGGGGTCCCTACCCAGACCCACGCCAACATCCCCTTGGAGGTGCTCTACACGGCCACGCCCCTGGTGATCGTGGCGGTGCTGTTCGCGGTGAACATCCGCACCCAGGACCGGGTCGACCGCCTGAGCGACGACCCCGCCGTCACCATCGAGGTCACCGCCTTCCAATGGCAGTGGCGGTTCCGGTACCGGGAGGCGGGCATCGAGGTGGTGGGCACGGCCGAGGAGGACCCGGTGATGGTGCTCCCCGCCGGCGAGACGGTCCGGCTGATCCTGCGGACCACCGACGTGATCCACTCGTTCTACGTGCCCGCCTTCCTCTACAAGCGCGACACCGTCCCGGGCATCACCAACGAGGTGGACCTCGAGGTCCTGGAGGAGGGCCGCTACGACGGGCGGTGCGCCGAGTTCTGCGGCCTGCTCCACGACCGCATGGACTTCGTGGTGGAGGCGGTGGCGCCGGAGCGGTTCGACCGCTGGCTCGCCGACCAGCGCCGGTCGCCCGGCGACCGCTCCGGCGCCGGCGTCGGAGCCGGCCGATGACCGTCGTCGAGCGGCCGCCCCGGGCGCCGGCGCCGCCCCCCGACCACCGCCCCGAGCCCACCGGCCTGCTGCGGTGGCTGACCACCACCGACCACAAGATCATCGGGCTCAGCTACATCTGGACGGCGTTCGGCTTCTTCCTGGCCGCCGGCGTGCTGGCCATGGTGATGCGCACCGAGCTGGCCGAGCCCGGCCTCCAGGTGGTGGGCCGGGCCCAGTACAACCAGCTGTTCACCATGCACGGGACGATGATGATGTACCTCTTCGCCGCCCCCTTCGGGCTGGGCCTGGCGAACTACCTGGTCCCGCTGCACGTGGGCGCGCCCGACATGGCGTTCCCCCGCCTCAACGCCCTGTCGTACTGGCTGTTCCTGGGCGGCGGCCTCACCGTGACGGCCGGGTTCCTCACCGCGGGCGGGGCAGCCGACATCGGCTGGACCGGCACCGCGCCCCTCTCCAACGCCATCCACTCGCCGGGCGCCGGCATCGACCTGTGGATCGCCGGCCTGCTGCTCGCCGGCCTGTCGTCGGTGGCGACCGCCGTCAACGTCATCACCACCGCGTTCTGCCTGCGCGCCCCGGGCATGACCATGTTCCGCATGCCGATCTTCACCTGGAACATGGTCGTGACGTCGGTGCTGATCCTCATGGCGTTCCCCGTGTTCACCAGCGCGCTGGCCATGCTCTTCGCCGACCGGCGCATGAACACCCACATCTTCGACGTGGAGGCAGGAGGCGTCCCCATCCTGTGGCAGCACCTGTTCTGGTTCTTCGGCCACCCCGAGGTGTACATCATCGTCCTGCCCTTCTTCGGGGTCGTGACCGAGATCATCCCGGTGTTCTCGCGCAAGCCGGTGTTCGGGTACCGGGGGATCGTGTTCGCCACCCTGGCCATCGGCGGCCTGTCGGTGGGCGTGTGGGCGCACCACATGTTCACCACCGGCGCCGTGCTGCTCCCGTTCTTCAGCGGGATCTCGTTCCTGATCGCCGTCCCCACCGGCGTCAAGTTCTTCAACTGGATCGGGACCATGTGGAAGGGCCGCATCAGCTTCGCGCCACCCATGCTGTTCGCCGTCGGGTTCATGGTGGTGTTCCTGCTGGGCGGGCTGAGCGGCGTGCTGCTGGCCTCGGCGCCCATCGACTTCCACGTCCACGACACCTACTTCGTGGTGGCGCACATGCACTACGTGCTGTTCGGCAGCGCGGTGTTCGCCGGCTTCGCGTCCGTCTACTACTGGTTCCCCAAGTGGACGGGGAGGATGATGCGGACCCGCCCGGCGTGGCTGCACTTCGGGCTGCTGTTCGCCGGGTTCAACCTCACCTTCTTCCCCCAGCACCAGCTGGGCCTGCGGGGCATGGTGCGGCGGGTGCCCGACTACCGGGCGGGCCAGGGCCTGGAGTTCCTGAACCTGATGTCGACGGTGGGGGCCGCCCTGCTCGCCCTGTCCACGCTGGCCTTCCTGTGGAACCTGGTGGTGTCGCTGAGGTCGGGGGCGCCGGCGGGCGACGACCCGTGGGGCGGCCACACCCTGGAGTGGGCCACCAGCTCGCCGCCGCCGCCCCATAACTTCGACCGGCTGCCTGAGGTGCGCTCCAACCGGCCGTGGCGGGATGCTCGTGAGCGGGCCCGGACCCAGGCGGCGGA
>JBOGHR010000344.1:0-6446 GCA_050744905.1 Acidimicrobiales bacterium | reverse complement strand
GTGGAAGGGGCGCAGGACGAGGCCCGGTTCCACGCAGCCGAGATCGTGGCCGGTACCCGGCTGCACAGCTGGGACGGATTGGATGCCCGGCCCGGTCAGGAGGAATGGGACGAGATTCCGCGGCTGGCGCGGGGCCACCGTTTCCTGCACTGGTTGACGGCGTTCCCGCACGTGTTCGCCCGCGAGCGCGCGGGCTTCGACGCCGTCGTGGGCAACCCGCCCTGGGAGGAGGTCACGGTGGAGGCCCTGGCCTTCTACGGCCTCTTCCGGCCAGGCATCCGGAGCCTTCCCGAAGGCGACCGCGCCCTGGCCCTCGACGCGCTGCTAGCGCGGCGCCCCGAGCTGGCCGAGCGTCTGGCCCGGGCGCGCGAGCGTTCGGCGGCGGAGCGGGGTTACCTGGGGGCCGCCGGCTACCCGTCGATGCCGGGCGACCCGGACCTCTACAAGTTCTTCTGCGCCCGCTACCAGGCCTTGTTGCGCAATGGGGGCCGCCTGGGCGTGGTGCTGCCCCGCAGCGCGTTCTCGGCCAGCGGCTCGGCGGGCTTTCGCGAGTGGCTGTTCGCGAAGACGACCTGCCATCGCCTGGACTTCCTGGTCAACAGTGGCCGGTGGGCGTTCGACTCAGAGCCGCGGTACACGGTTGCCCTGGTGACAGCGGAGCGGGCGGAAGCGACGCGCAACCACCGGACGGCGGTGGCAGGGACGGCGACGTCGCTCGCCGCGTGGGAGGACCAGGCGGCCTCGGCCGGACTGGCCCTCGCCCCGGAGGCGTTCGGCCCCCACCGCACGGTGCCGCTCCTGCGGACGCAGGCGGACGCCGACCTGCTCGCCAAGCTCCGCCGCGGCTCGCCTTTCCCTCGCGGACCGGGTGGCCGGTGGCGGAGCTTCGGGGTCCGGGAACTCGATGAGACGAACGACAGAAAGCTCTGGCGGGATGCACAGGAAGGACAGCCTCTCTGGAAGGGCGAGAGCTTCGACCTGTACGACCCTCACGGCGCGGGCTCGCGGTGCTGTCCTCTGAGCGACGCAGTGTTGAGGAAGATCCGCAAGCCTCGGCCCGGTTCCTACTTCGCGTCCGAGCTCCGCGCCTCCCGGCGGGCCGGGATAGTCCTCAAGGAACTATCGGGAGCGAGGGTCGCCTTCCGCGACGTCAGCCGGGCCACCGACTCGCGGACGGTGCGAGCCGCGCTGGTCCCGCCCGGGGTGCTCCTGACGAACACCGCCCCTTACCTCGCCTTCGTCGAGGGCGGCAACGAGGCTCGCGCCTCGACCCTCGCCATCATGGCCAGCCTGCCCTTCGATTGGCAGGCCCGACGGTTCGTCGAGACCCACCTCAACTTCTTCATCCTGGAGGGCCTTGTCGTGCCCGACCTCGACGACGCCACCGTGGCCGTGATCGCCGATTGCGCGGCCCGGCTGTCGTGCATCGACAGTCGCTTCGACGAGTTCGCCGGGAGCTTCGGCATCGAGCCCGGGCCGCTGCCGCCCGCGGAGCGTGATCGGCTCCGAGTCGAGATCGATGCCCGGGTCGCGGCCGCCTGGGGCCTGACCGGCGACGACCTCGACGTGCTTCTCGCAGACTTCACCGCCGATGCGGTTCCCCCTGCCTACCGGCGGCTCCTGTCCCATCGGCTCGGCGAGCTGACCGGCGGCACTCCTTGACGGCGTCCCCGTTCCTGCGCCGGGTGGTCATCAAGAACTACCGCAGCATCGCGGGGTGCGATGTCCAGCTCCGCCCGCTGAGCCTGCTGGTCGGGCGGAACGGGTCGGGGAAGAGCAACTTCCTCGACGCGCTGCGGTTCGTGGCCGACTCCCTGAACACCTCGCTGAGCCACGCCCTCCGCGATCGCGGCGGGGTCAACGAGGTACGCCGGCGCTCCGGTGGGCATCCCACCCACTTCGGGATCCGGCTTGACTTCACCCTGCCTGGGGGAAGCGCCGGCACCTACGCCTTTCGAGTCGCGGCCCGGGCCCGGGGCGCCTACGAGGTGCAGGAGGAGCGGTGCGAGGTCAGCGACCCGGCCGGTCTGGGTGTCCACCGGTTCCACGTGAGCCCCGGCGGGGTCACCACCACCTTGGAGCAGGCGGTGCCGCCGGCCCTGGCCGATCGGCTGTACCTCGTCAACGCCGGCGGGCTGCCGCAGTTCCGCCCCGTGTACGACGCCCTGTCCGCCATGGGCTTCTACAACCTCAACCCCGACCGCATCCGCGACCTCCAGTCCCCGGACCCTGGGACCCTGCTCGCTCGCGACGGCAGCAACCTCTCGAGCGTGCTCGACCAGTTGCGCGACCACCGCCCGGAGGCCAAGGAGCGGGTGGAGGGCTACCTGAACAAGGTGACCTCGAACATCACCGGGGTCGACGTCAAGGTGGTCGGACCGAAGGAGACCCTCGAGTTCCGCCAGCAGGTCGCCGGTTCGAAGGACCCCTGGCGCTTTCCCGCCGCCGCCATGTCCGATGGCACGCTTCGGGCCCTCGGCATCCTGGTGGCCCTCTTCCAGACGCACGGTGGAGCAACAGAGGTTCCCCTCGTCGGCATCGAGGAGCCCGAGGCAGCGCTCCACCCCGGCGCGGCCGGCGTTCTGCTCGATGCGCTGCGAGAGGCCAGCGTCCGCACGCAGGTGGTCGTGACGAGCCACAGCCCCGACCTGCTCGACGACCCCACGATCGAGGCCGACTCCATCCTGGCTGTGGCCCTGCTCGACGGTGCCACCGTCATCGGCGGGATCGACGAGACCGGGCGCTCGGCCATGAGGGATCACCTCTTCACCGCCGGGGAGCTCCTGCGTCTCGACCAGCTCGCGCCGGACGACGAGGCGATAGCCCACGCGAACGGCGGCCAACTCGAGTTGTTCGAGGCATCGCCCCGCCGGTGAGTGGCCCGGGAGGACGCTCCACACACAGCTCGCTGGTGCGACATCCCGGAGGGATGGCGGATCAGTGACGTGCACCATCAGTTGCGTCGTCGAAGGGCACGGTGAGGTGTCCTCCGTCCCGATCCTCCTCCGGCGCATCGCCCAGTCGCTCAACCCGGCGGTGGTTGTCAGCGTGCCGCCGCCGCTCCGGGTACCGGCCGACAGGCTGCGCCGCCCGGGGGAGTTGGAGCGCCACTTCGAGTTGGCGGCCCGCAAGGTCGGCGCCGGGGGTGGGGTCCTGGTGCTGCTCGACGCCGACGACGAGGAGGACTGCCCGGCCCGGTTGGGACCGGAGTTGCTGGCGAGGTGCGTCGCCCAGCGCGGCGACGTCGCTGTCTCCGTCGTGCTGGCCAAGCGCGAGTTCGAGGCGTGGTTCCTCGCCGCTGCGCCGTCGGTAGCTGGCCGGCGAGGGCTAACCCATGACCTCCAGGGGCCCGACCACCCGGAGGAGGTCCGCGGCGCGAAGGAGTGGCTGCGGCGGCACATGGCGCCGGGCACCACCTACGCGCCGACCCAGGACCAGCCGGCGCTCACCGCTCTGTTCGACATCGGTGCGGCCCGCGCCGCCTCGCCCTCGTTCGACAAGTGCCACCGTGAGGTCGTCCGCCTTCTCGTGAGTGGCGATGCCTGAGCGCCCGCAGCTGGTGGAGAACCAGACGAGCGCGACGACGCACGCTGGCGCCCTCGCCTACCTCGTCGGCGATCTTGATGCACGGTTCGCCGTTGCCGTCGCCACCGGGTATGTCAATCTCGGCGGCCTGCAACACCTTGCAGCGACGGTGCAGGATGGGCGCCAGGTCCGGTTGCTCCTGGGAGCGGTGCCAGGGCCCGGGCTCGGTGCCGACCTCCCGCTCTCCCGCTTCGAGGTCGCCCTCCAGGCGTTGGCCCAAGAGCGCGACCTGGCCCGGTTCCCCCCCAGCCGGGCGGCGGCGTTGCTGGCGAAGGTCGACACCTGGTTCGATCGCCCTGAGATCTGCGTCCGTCGCTATTCCGCCCGGTTCCTGCACGGCAAGGCCTACCTCTTCGGCGACGTCACCGACGGGCGGGCTGCCCTGGTCACGTCGGCCAACCTCACCACCGCCGGCCTGCTGGCCAACCTGGAGCTGGGCCTCGTCCACTACGACCCGCACGTCGCCCGGCTGGCCCTCGAATGGTTTGAGGAGCTGTGGACCGCTGCGGTCGATTTCAAGGACGATCTCCGGTCGCTGCTGTTCCCGGACCCCGGCCTGCTCGACCCGGTCACGATCTACCTGCGGGCGCTGCTGGAGCTGTACGGCGACGACCTGGAGGTACCGCTCGACGCAGTCCCTCCCGGCTCCTCCGCGGTGGCCCTGGCGCCCTTCCAGCGGGACGGCTACGAGCGGGCACGGCGGATCGTGGCCGAGCATCACGGCGTCGTCTACGCCGACGGGGTGGGGACGGGCAAGACCGAGATCGGCCTCGCCTTCATCGAGGAGTACGCCCTGCGCCGGGGACAGCACGCGTTGGTGGTGGCACCAGCGCAGCTGGTGGCCAACTGGCAGGAGCGTATCGACCAGGCCCGGCTGCCGGCCCAGGTCGTCAGCTACCACCAACTGGCGGCCGACGAACAGCTCGCTCCCAGCGCGCCCGGGCGGCGACGGGTCCTGCACAACGCTGCTGACAGCCATCGCCTCGTGGTTGTCGACGAAGGCCACTCGCTGCGCAACCCCGACACAACCTGGCACCGGGCGGTGGAGCGCCTCCTGGGCGGTGAGCGCAAGGACCTGGTGCTCCTGACGGCCACGCCGGTGAACAACGGCCTCTGGGACCTGTACCACCTGGTGATGACCTTCGCCCGCCACGACCGCGCCTTCGCGGCGCAGGGCATCGCGTCGGCCCACCAGCTCTTCGTCGATGCTGGGGCCAACGCCAAGGACCCGGAGAACCTCGACCCCGACATCCTCTTCCCGCTGGCCGACGCGGTCAGCGTGCGCCGGGACCGCCGGTTCATCGAGCAGCACTACCCGGGGGCGACGTTTCCCGACGGCACCCCAGTACGGTTCCCCCGGCCCCGTCTGCGGACCCTCCGGTACGACCTCGACGCGGCCGAGCCGGGCCTGATCGGGGAGATGGCGGCCCTGATCGGGTCGCTCTCCATGGCCCGCTACCGGCCGAGCGCGTTCGAGGTGGGTGGCGAGGAAGCCCGGGCCGAGGCTGCACTGGGGGGCCTGCTTCAGTCCGCCATCCTGAAGCGGTTCGAGTCCTGCTGGTGGGCCTGCCTGGTCACGGTGCGGCGCATGGTGTCCGTGCACGATGCGTTCCTTGCCGCGTGGGAGGACGGTTTCGTGCCTTCCCGGGCCGCCCTCCGTGACGCCGCTGTCGCCGAGGCCGACGACGCCGGTCTGGCTGGATGGGTGGCGGAGGCGCTGGTCGACGACGAGTCGCGGCCGACCTCCGACTATCTGACCACCTACGGGGAGGCGGTTGCCGCCGATCGGCGCGTGCTCGCCGCCATCGAGTCCCGCCTGGACCGGTTGTCGGCGGAGGACGACCCGAAACTGGCGCACCTTCGCACGTTGCTCGCCGAGTCGCCGTGGGCCAAGGTCGTGGTGTTCGCGACCTTCGGCGACACGGTGCGGTACCTCGATGCCCACCTGCCGGCCGCGGTCGGAGGCCGGGACCGAGTGGTCGTCATCGGCGGCGACAGCGATCCCGACGCCCGGGCCGCGCTGCTGGGCCGGTTCTGCCCGGACACCGTCGTGCGACCCGGGTACGTCCCGCCGGACGGGGAGGTCGACCTGCTCGTGTCGACCGACGTGTTGTCGGAAGGCCAGAACCTGCAGCAGGCAGAAGCAGTGGTCAGCTACGACATGCCGTGGAACCCGCAGCGAGTTGTGCAGCGCAACGGCCGGGTGATTCGGCTCAAGAGCCCCCATGAGGAGGTCTTCCTCACGACGATGCTCCCCGAGGACGGTGACCTCGAGGCGCTCCTGCGTCTGGAGGCCGCGATCCGGCGCAAGATCCTGGCCGCCACCGTGTACGGCATGGAGACAGGTGTGATCGAAGGCGTGGAGCCGGAGCTCCGGTCCTACGCTTCAAGGCTGGCGGGGGGCGATGAATCGCTTCTCGACGATGGTGGCGAGGACGGCGCCTTTGCGGGCGAGGAGCTACGCGCCGAGTTGCAACGGGCGATGGCGGAGGGAGAGACGGCCCGGCTGCGGACACTGCCCTGGGGCGTCGGCGCCACCTTCCGCCAAGGCCCGGGCGTGCCCTCGATGGGCGACGCCGGGGTCTTCTTCGCCTGCCGCACGACGGACGGAACCCGCTACTGGCGGTACGTCGAGGACGGCGGAAAGGTCCTCGACAGTGACGCCGAGATGCTGCGGCGCATCAGCCCCGGGTCCGCGCCGGGGCTCGACCCGGTGGTGGCCGGCGTCGACCTCGAGGCAGCCTGGAAGCCAGCGGTCGTGTCCATCGTGGCCGAGCACAACCGCCGGGCCGACCCCCGCGCCGATGCAGAGCGGATCGGGCCCGCACAGCGATTTGCGCTCGACCTCCTGCGCGATCCGG
>JBOGHR010000343.1:0-2209 GCA_050744905.1 Acidimicrobiales bacterium | reverse complement strand
GGCAAGGGCAGCGTCGCCACCCTGCCCCAGGCCGGCGGCGAGCCGCCGGTGCGGATGGGCGAGCGGATCTTCGCCGTCTCGGGCCTGGGTTCGGCCGGCGGGTCGGTCAGCCAGGGCTTCGTCACCGACGTGTCGGGTGCCGGCATCCAGCACGATGCGGCGGTGGGGCCGGCCTTCCAGGGCGGCCCGCTGGTGAACTCGGAGGGGGAGGTGGTGGCGGTCGCCGCTCGCACCTACGCCCCGCTGGGCTTCGCCAGCGACGGCGTCTACTTCGCCCCCCTGGTGGCCGCGGCCTGCGAGCGGGTGCTGCGCTGCCCCTTTCCCGACGAGATCGCCGGCCCCGGCGCCCGGCGCTGACCCCGCCCGGCCGGCGGGCGGTGGGGGGCGGTGGGCGCCTTCATGCCGCTCAGCGGTTGATCACCGCCTGGACCTCCTCGACCGGGAAGTCCTCGATGACCCCTTCGGTCTCCAGGCCCGCCAGCTCGCCCGACTCGGTGCCGAGGATCCACCGGCCCGTCCAGCGCTGGATGACCCGCACGTCGTAGTGGCCCACGTGGGTCCAGTAGTGGGTGATGGTGCCGTGGGGCCAGGGGCCGCCGGGGTGGTCGTAGGGACCGGACAGCGGTGAGCCGTCGTCCCAGTCGACCCAGTGTTCGGCCGCCGCCTCGATGGTGAGCACGCCGGCGGGGGTGGGGTGCTCGAAGCGGGCGGTGGGCACGGTGCCCGCCTCCAGGTAGGCCCGCTTGCCGGCCAGCATGTACCCGGGGGCGATGCGGGGTGACGGGCGGGGCAGCAGGTCCTCGCCGACCACCCGCCAGTACTCCGCGGCGCGGGCGGCCGGCGGGGTGGACTCGGGCAGCAGGGCGTTCGGGCACAGGGGGAACGACTCCACGGCCAGCCGCCACAGGAGATTCTCCGTATCCTCGGCGATCGACGCATGGAGTGCGCTCGGGTAGGCGCGACGGACGGTGCGAACACAGCGGGAGCCGTCGGGATGGACCTCCATGAACGGCACGCTCACGTAGTGGAGCGCGGGCGCCTGCCGGCGCCGCCGGGCCGGACCCCGTGGGCTCGATCGTGCGCCGCGGGCGTCACCGGGGGACTCGGACGTGACGGAGTGCTCGACCCCTTGCCCCGAGTAGATGGGGCGGAAGTCGACCTCGATGGCACCGGACGGCTGGACGGGCTGTTCCGAGGCGAGTGCAGGGACGGAGTCGCTGAGGACGAGTGCCAGGGCACCGAGCAGGATCGACGCACCTACTGGGACGGGCACGGGTTCGTCGGCTCCGCTCCGTCGGAGCGGGAACCGTCCAGGGTGATCATCCACGCCGTTGGGTTCACCCCCCTCAGGTCGTTGCTCTGGTCCAGGGGCTGGAGCATGACGTACTCGAGCCGATCCGGCCTCGGCTCGAACTCGGCCGCCGAGTAGTCCCGCTTGATCGCCAGGAAAACGCACGTTGGGGACGCAGCGATGATCCGCTCGATGGTCGTCCGGCGATCTCCCGGCGACGGCCGCATCCCGTTCAGCTCCGGGTCTCGAGCAAAGCTCGCGTACCAGAGGTCCACCTGGAGGCTGAACTCCTCGTCGCCGTAGATGGCGTTGAGGTAGTCGGCGGCTTCCGGTGTGACGGTCTTGGCGGCGACGATCAGCCTCATCGACTCGCCGTGGACCTCGTCCAGCGCGGCCAGCACGGCGGTCAGGTAGGCCTCGTCGATGACCTCGGGGATCACCGAGACGTCGACCGGGGCAGTGGTCGGCGAGGTGGGCGGGGCGGTGGGGACGGTGGCCCCGGGGGGCGCGCCGGCGCTCTGCGTGCACCCGGCCACCGCCAGGGCCACCACCAGGACTGTAGCCACGCCACGCACGGTTCGGTACCGTATCGTTGCTTTTCATTCCGTGCAACCGGGTCGATGCGGTCGTTCAGTCGCGGGTGGTCGGCGTGGTGGCGCCGGCGGGAGACGCCGGGCCCGGGCCTGCGGTGCCGACGACACCCTGGTGGTCAACAACGGGATGGCCGCCGTGCTGTCCCGGCCCAGCTGTGGACGTGGCACGAGGAGCGGGACCTGGCCCTCCTCGTCCTCGGCAAGGGCAGCGTCGCCACCCTGCCCCAGGCCGGCGGCGAGCCGCCGGTGCGGATGGGCGAGCGGATCTTCGCCGTCTCGGGCCTGGGTTCGGCCGGCGGGTCGGTCAGCCAGGGCTTCGTCACCG
>JBOGHR010000342.1:0-1603 GCA_050744905.1 Acidimicrobiales bacterium | reverse complement strand
CGCCGCGGCCGCGCCGGGCTCCCCGTGGGCCGGGCCTCCCCCTCGGCGCAGGCCCACCACGATCAGCACGGCGGCGAGGGCGGCCGACAGGGCGGAGGCGACCAGCAGGACGACGCCCACCGGCAGCAGCAGGCCGGTCTCGACCCCGACCGACGCGTCGACCTCGATCCCCGGCGAGGCGTCGGCGTTCATCACCACTGCCGTCCACTCGCCGCGGCCCAGCTCGACGGCCGCGCTCTGGCGCCCGGGCCCGCTGGCGGCCGCCGCCCAGATGGTCTGCTCGCCGGGCGGCGCCGGCGGGCGCTCGCCGGGATGGCGCTCCAGGGTCGCCCGGAACGGCGACAGGTCGACATCGGTCAGCTCGTCCCGCGCCGTGCCGGCCAGGTACCGCTCGACGTCGCCCGGGCGGGCGATGCCCACGAACACCGGCCCGCCGACCGAGCGGGCGACCACCCGGGCGGTGCCCATGTCGCCGACGCCCGGCCAGTCGCCGCTCAGGTCGACGCGCTCGGACGTCAGCGCGTAGGTCGGCGTCTCGAAGCGCTCGGTCGACGTGCGGTAGTACCCGTCGCCGTCGCGCTGGGTGGCGTGGAGCAGGACCAGCGCGGTGCCGCCCACGGCCAGGCCGAGGGCGAGCAGGGCGGCCAGCGAGCCCACGACGACGGAGACGACCTTGGCTGGGCGCATGGCACACCACCTTTTGGTTGGCCCCCAGTTGACCGCCCGGCCGGGCCGGGCGCACGGGGCCAAAGGTCCGAACACCGCCGCCGTCCGGCCCATTCCGCCGGGCGCCGAGGTGCAGCTACCCGCCCGGCCTCCTCGACGGACGGCTCGGGCGAGCGGATGGTCCTTCGCTCGGGCGTGCGAGTCCGGGCGCTCACGGAGGGAACCGCACCTACGGGCCTCGCCCAACCAGGGTGGCCGGCTCTCCCACCCTCACGCTCCGGCGCTTCGGTTCGAGCTTGCCCGGACTCGCGCTACCAACCTACGCCTCCCTGAGCGGCCCGTCGACAGGTCGGTCAACCGCCTCCCGCCCGCCCGAGCCGGGACTCGAGCCACCGGAGGTCCGTCTCGTCGCGGCGGCGTTGCTTCTCCTCCAGCTGGAAGAGAGCGGTGGTCTTCGTGAGCACCAGCGTGTAGGGCCGTCCGGACCGGCGCGTCTGGTGCCTGACCGGCAGCTCGCCGGCATCGATCCTGCTGTGCACGTGACGGCGCCCGTCCGTGGCCAGTGGCCACTCGAGGGTGCGCTCGTCGGCGTCGGCGAGGAACGTCCCGAGGGTGCCGCACAGCCCGCAGTCGCATCCCCCGGGCAGCTCGATCGACCAGTCCTCCGCCCTGCGGGCCGGCCGGGCCAGACGCGCCTCGACGAGGCGGATGCAGTGCTCGGCAACGGCGTCGAGGCCGGTGGCCTCACGCACCGGTGCGTCCAGCTTCGCCCCGGCCCGGACCACCTCGATGAGGCAGGGCAGCAGCACGTCGTCGCCGTCATCGCAGACGAGCCGGAGGAGCTCTCCACGCAGATCGGCTGCGCCCACCACCGCGGTGCCCTCCAGGCAGCCGAGGAAGGGTCGGGCCAGCGCCTTCAGGGCGTCGTCGCGGACGC
>JBOGHR010000341.1:0-1647 GCA_050744905.1 Acidimicrobiales bacterium | reverse complement strand
GGCCACCGCCGGTCGGGGCGACGCCGCCCCGGCCAGCTCGGGGGCGATGCGGGACAGCTCGGCCGCCCCCGATCCCAGGGCCTCCACCGCCTGGGCGCCGGCGCCCGACGCCCAGCTCCTCAGCACCTGACGCCACGGCCAGTAGGCGGGGGCGCCGTCGTCGTCGGTGGCCCGCCCCCACAGCACGGGCACGGCCCGGGCGCCAGCCAGGCGGGCCACCTGCTCCAGCAGGCGGGTCTTGCCGATCCCCGCCTCGCCGGCCACCAGCAAGGTGGTCGTCCGCCCCTCGAGCGCGGCACCCAGAGCGGCGTCGACGGCGGCGAGCTCGGCGGCCCGCCCCACCAGCGTCCCCGGAGTGGCCATTCGCTCCAGACGCTACGGCGCCCGGGGCCCGCCGGCGAGAGAGAATGAGTAGCGCCCATGAGTAGTCGCCACGATGCGGCGGCCGGCGGCGACGTCGTACAACGGCGCCATGACGATCACCGAAGCGCCCAGCCGATCGCTCCTGGCCCTGCGCCCCACCGCCGTCTTCGACGGCGCGGCGGCCCGGCCCTCCACGGGTCCCACGGTGCTGGTCCAGGACGGGCGGATCCTGGCCGTGGCCGACGGGCCCGTCGACCTGCCCGAGGGGGCGGCGACGGTGGAGCTGGACGGCTGCACCCTGCTGCAGGGGCTCGTCGACCCCCACGTCCACCTCGGCTTCGACGCCGGCCCCGACGCCGTTGCCAGCCTGGCCGCCCGCGACGACGAGCAGGCGCTCGCCGCCATGGCCGAAGCCGCCCGCCAGGCCCTACGGGCGGGCGTCACCACCGTGCGCGACCTGGGCGACCGCGACTACCTCGCCGTCCGGTTGCGCGAGCAGAGCTCGGGCGACGACCGCCTGCCCACGATCCTGGCCGCCGGACCGCCGCTGACCACCGGGGGCGGGCACTGCCACTTCCTCGGCGGGGTCGTCACCGGCGGCCCCGCCGGCGTGAAGGCGGCGGTGGCGGCCCACGCCGAGCGGGGCGTGGACGTGATCAAGGTGATGGCCAGCGGCGGGTTCATCACTCCCGGCTCGGCCACCGAGCGCCCACGCCCACAGCACGGCGGCCATCGCGCTTGCCGTCGACGCCGGCGTCGACGGCATCGAGCACTGCTCGTTCGTCACCGCCGACGGGGTCGACGCGCCGGCGGAGCTCGTCGAGCTCATCGCCCGCCGCCGCATCGTGGTGGGGGCGACCCTGGGCATGCTGCCCGGCACGGCCCCTCCGCCCGCCATCGCCGCCCTCGTCGACGCCTTCTTCGCCAACACCGTGCGCCTGCACCAGGCGGGTGCCGCCATCGTGGCCGGCACCGACGCCGGGGTGGGGCCGCCCAAGCCCCACGGCGTGCTGTCCCACGCGGCTCGGGACCTGACCAGGATCGGCTTCACCAACGGCGAGGCCCTCCGGTCCATGACCGCCGACGCCGCCCGGGTGTGCGGGATCGGCTCCCGGACCGGCCGCGTCGCCCCGGGCATGGACGCCGACCTCCTGGTGGTGCGAGGCGACCCCCTGGCCGACCTGGGCGCCCTGCACGACGTCGTCGCCGTCTACCACCGCGGCTGCCGGGTCCGGTGACGAGCGGGCTGACGCGGCCCACGCCAACCCGTCGCCGGGACGACTC
>JBOGHR010000340.1:0-1639 GCA_050744905.1 Acidimicrobiales bacterium | reverse complement strand
GCCGCAGGCGGCCTCCGCGGCTGCGGACACCGAGAGAGGACAGGGCGGAGGCGGCGCGAGCTCGCCTCGCCCGCCGGAGCACGATCCGACTCGACCGGATGGAGTGAGCGAAGGGAACGAATGAAGTCGAAGAACTAGATTCCGGGGGTGCCCGCGACGGTTCGAGCGCTCCGGGGCGCCACCCGCGTGGACGCCGACACCAAGGAGCAGGTCACCGAGCGCGTCCAGGCGCTGGTGCGCACGATGCTGGAGCGCAACGCCCTCGGCCACGACGACCTGGTGAGCGTGATCTTCACGGCGACCGGCGACATCCACTCCATGTTCCCGGCCGAGGCCGCCCGGGGCCTGGGCCTGGGCGACGTGCCGCTGCTGTGCGCCCGGGAGCTCGACATCGACGGCAAGCCCGGCCGCACCATCCGCGTCCTCATGCACGTCACCACCGACAAGGCCCGGGCCGACCTGCTGTCCGTGTACCTGGAGGGCACCTCCGTGCTGCGCGATGACCTCCCCGGGTAGGCGCCGGGCCCAGGTCGTCGGCACCGGGCTCATCGGGGCGTCCATCGCCCTCGGCCTGCGGGAGCGGGGCTGGCACGTCACCGGGACCGACACCGACCCCGATCGGGCGGACCACGCCCGCCGGCGGGGGGCGCTCGACGCGGTCGGGGAGGACGGGGCCGCCGAGGTCACGTTCGTGGCGACGCCGGTGGCGACGGTGGCCGACGCCGCCCGGCGGGCGGTGGCCCGGGGCGGCATCGTGACCGACGTGGGCAGCGTGAAGGCGCCGGTGGTGGCCGCCGTGGGGTCGCCGCGGTTCATCGGCGGCCACCCCATGGCGGGCTCCGAGCAGGAGGGCCTGGCCGGGGCCGACGGGTCGCTGTTCGAGGGGGCCACCTGGGTGCTGACCCCGACCGAGCACACCGACCCGGCGGCCTACGCCCGGGTGCAGGCGGTGGTGTCGAGCCTGGGCGCCAGCGTGGTCGCCATCCCCCCCGAGCGCCACGACGCCCTGGTCGCCCTGGTCTCCCACGTGCCCCACCTCACGGCCGCCTCGCTCATGTGCCTGGCCGCCGAGGGCGCGGTGGGCGACGCCACCCTCCTGCGCCTGGCCGCCGGCGGGTTCCGGGACATGACCCGCGTGGCGGCGGGCCATCCCGGCATCTGGCCCGACATCTGCGCCGCCAACCGCCGGGCCATCGTCGAGGTCCTCGACGGCCTGGTGGCGGCGCTGGCCGTCGTTCGGCGGGTGGTGGCGGCCGGGGACCGGGCCGGCCTGCTGCGGATGCTGGAGGCGGCCCGGGCCGCCCGGGTCAGCCTCCCGGCCCGGGTGGCCCACCCCGAGGACCTGGCCGAGCTGCGGGTGCCGGTGGCCGACCGGCCGGGGGTGCTGGCCGAGGTCACCACGCTGGCCGGGGAGCTGGACGTCAACATCGCCGACCTGGAGATCGCCCACTCGGCCGAGGGCGACCGCGGCGTGCTCCTGCTCGTCGTCGACGCCGCCGACGCCGACCGGCTGCGGGCCGCCCTGGGCGAGCGGGGGTACCGGCCCTCGGTCCGCCCGCTCACGTGAGCCCGCCCGCCTTCGAGGTCGCCGGCGGCCGGGCCCTGCGGGGCCGGCTGCGGGTGCCGGGCGACAAGTCGA
>JBOGHR010000339.1:0-4135 GCA_050744905.1 Acidimicrobiales bacterium | reverse complement strand
CCGGCGGCATACTCCCCACACCCCCACCCCCCAACTCCCTCGGGCCCCGGACCTCCTTCCCGCCGCCCACCTCGGCCCCCGTTTCCCCCTCCCGCCGCCTACCCGCCGCCCGCCTCGGCCCCCGGTTCTCCCGCCCGCCGCCTTCCCTCCCCGACCTCCGCCCGCCACCCCCTCGGCCGCCGTTCTCCCCGGCCTAGCCCCCGCCCCCGCACACTCGGCCCCGACGACCCACCGATCGGTTGCGCGGGAGCGACGGCTGGCGCGCATCTCGCGCGTATGCCGTCGTTGCCGATCGAGGGATGGGCCGTCGCACGCGTGGAGCTGGAGCGGCCGTTGTCGGCGTGGTGCGAGCCCGATCAGGTGTTCCTGCTGCGCAGCTCCCGGTGCTGGACGCTGGTCACGCTGTGCACGGCCAGCCGGCCCGGCGACGGAGAGTCCTCGCCGCTCGGGCGCAGCGCGCTGAGCGCCGAGTCCTTCGCCTCCACCGAGGACTGACCGACGCCGTCCGGGACCGCTACCACGAGGCGGGCTGGGTGCGCCTTCTCGACGCCGGGCAGGACGATCCGGACCTGTACCCGGCATGGGCGCCGACGCGGGTCGAGCGGGACTTCGACCGTGCATCGCTGCATGACCCGGAGCTCGCATGACGAGGAGCGGGACGCCAGGTCGCCGGCTGGCACCTCAGCGCCGTCGAGCAAATGGCACGCCACCTGGAGGCCGACGGCTTCGGGATCGCTCAGCTCCAGGTCGTCGTCGAGGTCGACGACGACTGCTCAGCCAATCCGGTGTTGGGCGTGGTGTCCACGGTCCGTTACGGCGTCGAGACGCCGGGCGTGGTGCGGGTGGACCACGCCGGCGAGGTCTACGTCCGCCCGCGGTTGGACGATCCGATCGGGCAATGGGACGTCGTCGACGTCGGCGGGTTCGGCCCGTCCGAGGCGGCCGGGACATCGCTCGAATGTGACGCGCCCCGACTGCCGCCCGCCCGGCCGACTGGGAGAGTTGGAACCAGATGAGGAGGCGGCGGTGACGACGAGCAGCGACGGGGAGAGGTCCGAAGGCGCAGGCGCCGATCACGAGCTGACGCTGGACCAGGTGGCAGCACGCCGGCTCTACGAGCGGTTCCTGCCGCCCGAGCCGTTCCGCGGGGTCGATCCCGCGACCTACGAGCTTCGGGGCGAGGCCAGCCTGGCCGAGGCGCTGGGGGCGTGGTACGCCGCCGACCGCTGGTCGTCCACCGAGATCGATGCCGCACACGCGCAGCACCACGCGGAGGCCCACCTGCGCAGGCTGGCCCCGGAGGCCATGGCCCTCTACGACGAGCAACGGGGCGCCGGCGCGCGGCCCGCCCTCGCCATGGCCGCCGCCACCTTCGAGCTTCAGACGCAGGCGGTCATGGCCTTGCTCGACGAGCTGGAGGTCGAGGCGGGCGAGCTGGGCCTGAGCGGTCCGGATCGGGACGACTGGATCGAGCGCCAGGTCGAAGCCCTAACCGACCTGTACAAGGAGCTGCCCTCGCCGGGGCGGGCGGCTGTGGCAATCGCCGCCGAGTACCGCTCGGTGGCGGAACCGTTGCCGCCGCCGCGGGCTCGGTCGGTCAGCTACCCGCCGGTGGACGGCGAAGGGGTCGAGGCCCCGGTCGAGTGGCCCGCGCCCATCATGAGCCCGGACGAGGCGGCTGCCTTTCTGGCCGAGCATCCCCGCTTGGCGAAGCGGGTGGAGGAGCACGGGAGGGAGCTGCTCGCCGAGCACAGTCCACGGCTGGCCGACTGGAGCCCGGCACTGCCCGTACCTCCGTCGGCGCCTGCGCCCGGGGCGGCGCAGGAATCGGCGCCGACGTCGGATGATGTCGCCGGGGCGATCGCGGTCGGCTTCGCCATCCGATGATGGTCTAGTGACCTTCTGAATCGCTGAAGGTCACCCGAAGGTTGAGGAGCCCCGACCTCCTCAGCCGGCGGGCAGCGGTCGGAACGGCTCGAACCAGTCGCGGGGGTGGAGTGACGAGTCGCCGTCGACTTCGTTCTCGATGCCATCGAGCGCTCGGTTGTAGAGCATGAGGACGTCGTGGTCTTCGAAGATGACTTCGCGCATCCAGTAGAAGTCCTCGTCCCGTTCGCCGTGGTCGGGGAGGTGGCTGACGGCTGCTGGGCTGAAGATGTCGTCGATGAGGTGGGCCTCCGCGAGGTCGATGAGCTTGTGGAGCGCGAGCTCGTCGGCGGTGCAGCGGGCCAGCACGTCATCTTCACCCCCGTTGGCGAGGCGCTGGGCGATGCGTTCGAAGCTGGCGACGAACTGTTGCCGCCACCCCCGGTCCCGTGCGTACGGCTGGGCGATGGGCGGCAGCCCGTCGAGCAGTGAGTCGATGTCGCCGCGGCGCCATTCGTCGGCGAGGTACAGCGCGGCGCTCCACAGGTGCCAGGCCATACGCGGGGTCATCTGCGAGCTGTCGCCGTCGACGTGCGGCTCGTAGACGGCGGTGAAGTCGGGTTCGTAGTTGTCGTGGAACTCGACGGGATCGATGTCGGTCATTGCTCCTCCTCATGATGCTCGGTGGCTGAAATCGCGACACGAGTTGGCGTGCGGCCGGGGATCCTCGGGTCATGCGGCGATGCCGGTACGTCGCGGGCCAGTCGGCGGGCGCGGCGAGCGCTCCGCTCGGCGCGCCCTCACGGCGACCGGCTGTGGCGCCGCGATGACCTGTACGACCGTCACGGCCGATCGTCCTGGTCGGGTTCGCGGGTGGCTTGGAAGAAGCGGTCGAACATGTCGTGGCGGACGTGGATGTAGATGTCCTGGGTCACCCGCGTCGAGGAGTGGCCCATGAGCCGTGACAGGTCCTCCATCGGGATGCCGGCTTCGTGGAGCGCCCAGGTGGCGAAGACGTGGCGGAGGCTGTGGAACGGCCACAGCCATCGGCCGTCATCTCGCCGCGGCCAGCCCACCTCAACGGCGGCGCGGTCCCAGATGTAGCGGCCGTAGTTGCTGCGCCGCTGCCAGCCGCCTCGGGCGGCGGGGAAGAAGGGCGCGTCCGGTTCGACCTCGCCGAGGCGCCGCTCGACCATTGCAGCGAGGTCGACACTGGCCGGCGTCACGGCAGGGAACATCGTCACCCGCCGCCGCCGACCCTTGGGCAAGCCCGGCACCAAGCCGGAGCGGCTGTCGATCATCTGCCGGTAGACGGAGATGCGTCGGCGTTCGATGTCGATCTGTTCGCCGATGAGCCCGTTGTGCTCACCCCAGCGCAATCCTGAGTAGGCGACAAGGAGGAGCTGGAGTTCGCGCCACCAGTCGCCGGTCCGCTCCGCAGTGCAACGGGCGAGGGCATGGAGGGCGTCGACGTTCGGGATCTCCTCCCACGTCACCGCGTGTTCGACCGGCTCGTCGTCGCGTTCGTCGTCGGCTCCGTGCCAGCGGACCTTGCGAAGGAGGTCTTGGCGGACGAAGAGGTGGCCTTCCTCGAGGCCGGCGTTGATGACACCGGTGAGGCAGCTCTTGATGTGTTTGGCGACGCTCTTGGTCGGCGCCTTGTCGAGGATCAGCTGGAAGTCGTCGCTGGTGAGCTCGCGGCACGGAGTGCTGGCGATGACCGGCAGCACGTAGAGGTTGCAGTACCGCGTCTGCTCGTCGCGATGCCGGATCGACCATGCCTTGACCCGCGGCGGTCGCCGGCCCGGGTCGAGGTAGTGGCCGATGAGATCAGCGCCGGTCGCTCGGCCCAGCTCGGTGGGAGCGCTGCGGGCGAGCCGCTCCACGATCTCGCTGGCCTTGGCGATCGCCGCGCTGCGGTTGCGGGCGGTGGTGTCCTTGGGCGTGCGGCGCTCCTCCCACCGGACGCGCCAGTAGCCATCGAGCTTCGCCGGCGGGTAGACGCGTACGCCGAAGTCGAACTCCAAGACGTTGCGGTCATCACCGCCGGTCGCAGGGGCATTCTTCATCCGTGTCATAGATGCGCGTCGGCGGAGCCGAAATCGAAGGGCCGTCCGGGGGATTTTTCTGGGTCTCCTGTTTGAGTGGACTTTCGCACTGCTGTTCGTCCTCAGGCGGCGTAGGCCAGGGTGTCGAGGACGGTCCGGGTGATTTTGTCGTTGTCCTGGGCTGGGGATGACATCGCGGTAATTCGTTGGGACCAGAGCAG
>JBOGHR010000338.1:0-1658 GCA_050744905.1 Acidimicrobiales bacterium | reverse complement strand
GAGCAGGCGAGCCCGGCGCCGTGGTGGTGGTGGGCAGGAGGGGTGGCAGGTCGAGCTGGGCCGCCGCACCACCGGCGCCGCCCACCACGAGGGTGGCCGCCGTCGCCAGCGCGGTGGTCGCCACCCCCGCCCGCGTGGTCATCTGAGCCCGGTTCCGCCTGATGGCCGCCAAGGTTAACCAGGCGGAAACGCACGGCGCCAGAACCCCGCCCGCCGGCCCTCGCGCCGGCGGGCGTGACACCGGACCCGGCGGCGGCCGGCCGCACGCCCCTCCGGACGGCTCGGGATGGCAGGCTGGAGGGGTGCGCGCACGGGTCGAGCGCTGCGTGGGGCCGCCGCCGGGCGAGGTCGCGGCGGAGGCCCGGCTACGGGCCGAGGGGCTGCGCCCCCGGTCCTGGGGCAACGCGCCCGGGGACACCTACGGGTGGCACGCCCACGGCTACGAGAAGGTGCTCTACTGCGTGACCGGGGGGATCACGTTCCACCTGGGAGCGGGCGGCGACGTGGTGCTGGGCGCCGGCGACCGCCTGGAGATCCCGCCCGGCACCCAGCACGCGGCGACCGTCGGCCCCGACGGCGTGCGCTGCGTCGAGGCGCCTCGCTGAGCGCGGAGGGGGCCACGAAGAGGCGGCAGGTGGGTTCCGCCCCTTCGCAGCCCGGTGAACCGTTCTCCCGACGATGGCACGAGCATCCCCGCGACGGGCGCAGGGAGCCGGGGCCCGATCCCTCC
This sequence comes from Acidimicrobiales bacterium, assembly GCA_050744905.1. Lineage (GTDB taxonomy): Bacteria > Actinomycetota > Acidimicrobiia > Acidimicrobiales > DATLFN01. Next base: position 928 of record JBOGHR010000338.1, on the reverse strand, counting down.
GTGTGCGGAGATCCAACCAGGTGCCGGCCGGCCGTGCAATAGGTGCGATCCGTCACCTAGCGCCCTGGCCACAAACGATCGCACGTCCAACTCGACCGAGTGGAGTGAGCGAAGCGAACGAATGACGTCGAAGTCCTAGGAGACGAGCGCACGCAGCCGGCCGACCACCCGGGGGAAGGCCTCCAGGCAGGCGTCGACGTCGGCGGCCGTGGTCGACCACCCGACCGAGAACCGCAGCGACCGCTCGGCGGGCACGCCCATCGCCTCCAGCACGGGCGAGGGCTCCAGCGCCTCCGACGAGCACGCCGACCCGGAGTGGGCGGCCACCCCCGCCTGGTCGAGGCCCAGGAGCACGGCCTCGGCCTCGACGCCCTCCACGCCCACGCAGGCGATGTGGGGGAGGCGGGCGGCGGGGTCGCCGTAGGCGGCCACGCCGGGCACGGCGGCCAGCCCGGCCAGCAGGCGGTCGCTGTGGGCCCGGGCGTCCGCCGCCTCCCGGCCCACGTCGATCGACGCGCACGCCGCCCCGAACCCCACGATGGCGGGGACGTCCTCCATCCCCGCCCGGCGGGCCCGCTCCTGGTCGCCGCCCACCAGCAGCGGGGGGAGGCGCAGGCCGCGCCGCACCAGCAGGGCGCCCGCCCCCTTGGGGCCGCCCAGCTTGTGGGCGCTCACCGACACCAGGTCGGCGCCCAGGGCGGCGAAGTCGACCGGGACGTGGCCGGCGGCGGCGGCCGCGTCGACGTGGACCGGCACCCCCCGCTCCCGGCACCGGGCGACCACCTCGGCCACCGGCTGGAGGGTGCCGACCTCGTGGTTGCCCACCTGGCAGTGGACCAGGGCCGTCCCCGCCGTGACCAGCTCGGCCAGGGCGGCGGGGTCGAGGCGGCCCAGGCCGTCGACGGCCGGCACGACCACGGCGCCCGAC
>JBOGHR010000337.1:0-3027 GCA_050744905.1 Acidimicrobiales bacterium | reverse complement strand
AAGGCGCACTGGGAACTCACGGTGACGCCCGCCCAATGGGAGGCGATGGAGAAGGTCTGGGTGATGGCTCCGGTCGTTTTCGTACACCCGTTCCGGTTGAATCCGTACAGCGATTCCGGAGTTTTCGTACACCCACCCGGGCAGGAGGCCATGTAGCACCGCCGTGAGGTGAGGGGCCCGGCGTCTTGACTTGAACCGTCGACCAAGACCGTTCAAGGAGACGCCGATGCCCCGGCCCCATATCAGCATGCGAAAGATCCGAGATGCCCTCCGGCTGAGCCTGGGCGAGGGGCTCAGCCTGCGCCACACCGCAGCGTCGCTCCAGATGCCGTTCACCACCGTGGGCGACCATCTGCGCCGGGCCAAGGCGGCCGGGATCACCTGGCCCCTGCCCGAAGGCCTCGACGACGACGCCCTCGAGGCGCTCCTGTTCGCCACCGCCGCCCCGCCGCCGGCGGCGACCCGGCCGTTGCCGGACTGGGCCAAGGTCCACGTCGAGCTCCGGCGCCCCCACGTCACCTTGATGCTGCTGTGGCTGGAGCACAAGGAGGCCTTCCCCGACGGCCACTCCTACAGCCAGTTCTGCGAGCTCTACCGGCGGTGGCGGCGCCGCGTCGACGTCGTCATGCGCCAGGACCACAAGGCGGGCGAGAAGCTCTTCGTGGACTTCCCGGGACACCGGATCCCCATCTATGACCCCAAGACCGGCGAGCTGGCCTTCGAGGCCGAGCTGTTCGTGGCCGTGCTCGGGGCCAGCAGCTTCCTCTACGCCGAGGCGGTCCGCTCCCAGGAGCTGCTGCACTGGGTCAGCGCCCACGTGCACACCTTCGAGGCATTGGGCGGATGCCCGGCCATCGTGGTGTGCGACAACCTGCGCTCGGGGGTGACGCGCCCGCATCGCTATGAGCCCGACGTCAACGCCACCTACCAGGACATGGCCACCCATTATGGCGTGGCCGTCATCCCGGCCCGGTCCTACAAACCCCGCGACAAAGCCAAGGCCGAGGCCGGCGTCCTGCTGGCCGAGCGCTGGATCATGGCCCGGGTGCGCAACGAGCGCTTCGTGAGCCTGGCCGAGGCCAACGTCGAGATCGCCCGCCTGGCCGAGTGGATGAACGCCCGGCCGTTCAAGCGCCTGGCCGGGAGCCGGGCCAGCCTGTTCGAAGAGCTCGACCGCCCGGCGCTGCGGCCGCTGCCGGCGACGCGCTATGAGTTCGCCACCTGGCGGCGGGCGAAAGCCAACATCGATTACCACGTCGAGCTGCGAGCCGAACGTCACTACTACTCCGTCCCCTACCGCCTGGTCGGCGAAGCGGTGGACCTTCGGCTGACGGCGGGGGCCGTCGAGGTCTTCCACCGCCACCGCCGCGTCGCCTCCCACCCCCGCAGCTTCAGCGCCGGCTTCACCACCGACCCTGCCCACATGCCCGAGTCCCACCGCCGCCATGGGTCCTGGACACCGGGGCGCATCATCTCCTGGGCCGCCAAGACCGGCCCGGCCACGGCCGCCCTGGTCGAAGCCATCCTGGCCGCCCGGCGCCATCCCGAGCAGGGGTTCCGCTCCTGCCTGGGCATCGTGTCGTTGGGGAAGCGCTACGGGGCCGATCGCGTGGAGGCGGCCTGTGCCCGGGCCCTGGCCGCCCGCGCCCACAGCTACCGCTCCGTCGAGTCGATCCTGCGCACCGGCTTGGACCGCAAGCCGGTGGAGGCCCAGGCCCCGGCGCCCGCCCATCCCGACCACGACAACCTCCGTGGCCCGGGCTACTACCAATGAAGGGAACCCACGTGCTCAACCACCAGACCATCGACGGCCTCAACGCCCTCAAGCTTCCGGCCATGGCCGCCGGCCTGGCCGAACAGGCCGCCTCGGCCCCCCACCAGGGACTCAGCTTCGAGGAGCGCCTCGGGATGCTCGTCGACCGGGAGCTCACCGAGCGGGAGGACCGCCGCCTCCAGCGCTACCTCAAGGCGGCCAAGCTGCGCAGCGACGGGGTGGTCGAAGACATCGACTTCCGCCGCCGCCGAGGCCTGGAGCGCCCGGAGATCCTGGGCCTGGCCGAATCGGGGTGGGTGCGCTCCCACCACAACATCGCAGTCGTCGGCCCCACCGGGGTGGGCAAGACCTTCCTGGCCTGCGCCCTGGCCAACGCCGCCATCCGCCGGGGCCACACCGCCCTCTACCTGCGGGCGAGTCGCATGCTCGACGAACTGGCCCTCGCCCGCCTCGACGGGCGGTTCCAACGCCTGACGGCCTCCTGGGCCCGCATCGACGTCCTGGTCATCGACGACTACCTCCTGAGACCCCTCAGCGCCGACCAGGCCGCGGACGTCTTGGAGGTGATCGAGGACCGGGCGGGCCTGCGCTCGACGATCATCACCAGCCAGCTGCCGATCGCCATGTGGCACGAGGCCATGGGCGAGCCGACAGTCGCCGACGCAGTTCTGGACCGGGTCCTGGCGCACCTGCACCGCATCGAGCTCGTCGGCGAGTCGATGCGCCGCCCCGAAGGCGAGACGAAGGCCCGTGCCGGCGGGGAACGGCGGGGCAGGACCGGGGCGAACGCGGCCGGCATAGCCGCAACACACGACGCCGGCGGGGAGGCGCCACGATGACCGTCACCTTCCGCACCATCGTCCTCCACCTTCCGGCGACGCCGCTCGGGCTGCTCCCCGAGAAGTGGGCGGTCGAGCACCGGTGCAGCCTCTGCCACTGCTACGTCACACCTGAGCAGTTGATCACCCACGCCCGAGGTCACGAGCGCAACGATCGGCATGAGGACGAGGAGTCCTTCCAATCACCACCGACGTCGGCCACACTGGCCGCCGAACCACCGATCAATGAAGGAGGTGAATAGGGCTCAACGCGTCGGCCGCCATGCGGCCTCCGACACCAGGTGGACCGGGGCGTGTACGAAAACTCCGGACTGGGTGTACGAAAACTCCGGAATCCTCACTTGCCAGCAGCGCCAGATGACCCGTATCCAAGCCCGGGCCAGGACCCGGATGGCATGGGGGTGGTCGCAGCCC
>JBOGHR010000336.1:0-8267 GCA_050744905.1 Acidimicrobiales bacterium | reverse complement strand
CTTCTACGGCGAGCTCGTCACCTTCCTCACCCGGTCGCCCGTGTTCGCCATGGTGATCCAGGGTCCGGCCGACAACACCTTCTCGCTCGTCCGCAAGGTGGTGGGCGCCACCCAGGTCGACGACGCCGAACCCGGCACCATCCGCGGCGACTTCGCCACCGTCACCACCGAGAACCTCGTGCACGCCTCCGACGGCCACGACTCCGCCGCCCGCGAGATCGCGCTCTGGTTCCCCCACGTGTGACCGGAGCCGGTACCACAACGGCTCCCAAAATTGTTGCATTCCCGTTACGAGGCGTAGGCTCACGGCCCGAACGCGGCAGCGGGACCGCCCTGCGGCGCCCGACGATGCACGACTAACCTGCGCCGAGCACCGGCGGCAGTTGCGGAGGCCTTGCCCGGATGTCCGAGAACGTCCTCAGCTCGATCATGGGCCGCGACATGGCGGTCGACCTCGGCACAGCCAACACGGTGGTCTACGTGCGTGGCCGCGGCATCGTCCTCAACGAGCCGTCGGTCGTCGCCGTCAACGTCCGCGACGGTCGCCCGCTCGCGGTCGGCGTCGAGGCCAAGCGGATGATCGGCCGCACACCGGCGCACATCCAGGCCATCCGCCCGCTCAAGGACGGCGTCATCGCCGACTTCGAGATCTGCGAGAAGATGCTGCGGTACTTCATCCAGAGAGTCCACCAGCGCCGCTTCGCCAAGCCGCGCATGGTGATCTGCGTCCCGTCGGGGATCACCGGGGTGGAGCAGCGGGCCGTCCAGGAGGCGGCCGAGTACGCCGGCGCCCGCAAGCCCGCCTACATCATCGAAGAGCCCATGGCCGCCGCCATCGGCGCCGGGCTCCCCGTCCACGAGCCCACCGGCAACATGGTCGTCGACATCGGCGGCGGCACCACCGAGGTGGCCGTCATCTCCCTGGGCGGCATCGTCACCAGCCAGTCGGTGCGGATCGGCGGCGACGAGCTGGACCACTCCATCATCCACTTCATCAAGAAGGAGTACAGCCTGGCCCTGGGGGAGCGCACGGCCGAGGAGATCAAGATCGCCCTCGGCTCGGCCTGCGCCCTGGAGGAGGAGCTGCACGCCGAGATCCGGGGCCGCGACCTGATCACCGGGCTGCCCAAGACGATCGTCACCAGCACCCAGGAGATCCGCGACGCCATCGAGGAGCCCCTGTCGGCCATCGTGGACTCGGTCAAGGTCACCCTCGACAAGACCCCGCCCGAGCTGGCCGCCGACATCATGGAGCAGGGCATCGTCCTCACCGGCGGGGGCGCCCTCCTCCACGGCCTCGACGCCCGGCTCTCGTCGGAGACCGGCATGCCGATCGTGATCGCCCGCAACCCGCTGCACTCGGTCGCCATCGGGGCCGGCCAGTGCCTCGAGGAGTTCGACGCCCTCAAGCAGGTGCTGATCTCCTCGAGCGGGCACTAGCTAGCCGCGGGAGGCGCCCTTCGTGGCCGTCTACCGGCGCACCTCGCGCCCCCGGTTCACCCTGCTGCTCCTGGTGCTCACCGCCGTGACCCTGCTCACGCTGGACGAGCGCGGCAACGGGCTGGGCTTCATCGACGGCGCCCGCGACGGGGCCCGCGACCTCGTGGCGCCGGTGAAGGACGCCGCCGACGCGGTGTTCGAGCCGGTGACCGAGTTCTTCCAGGGAGCGGTGCACTACGGGGACGTGGAGGCCGAGAACGCCCGCCTGCGGGCCCGGCTGGACGAGCAGGAGGCGCTGGTGCTGCGGGCGGCCGACGCCGAGCGGGAGCGGGAGGCCCTGCTCGACCTGGCCGGCCTGGACTTCGTGGGCGACATCCCGACGGTGGCCGCCCGGGTCGTGCGCTCGCCCGCCTCCGGCTTCGACCTCACCGTGGGGATCGACCGGGGCCGCGACGCCGGCGTGGCCAAGGGCATGCCGGTCGTGTCGGGGGGCGGCCTGGTGGGCCGCGTGGTGGACGTGTCGCGCCGGACGTCCATCGTGCAGCTGGTCACCGACGCCTCGTCCAGCGTGGGCGTGCGCCTGGCCACGTCGGGCGACGTGGGCGTGGCGGTGGGCCGGGGGTCGGGCTCGACCCTGCGGATGGACCTGGTCGACCCCGCCACCAGGGTGGAGCGGGGGGAGGCGGTCGTCACCAGCGGGCTGGAGAACAGCGTGTTCCCGCCCGGGATCCCCGTCGGCAAGGTGGTGGCCGCCACCACGGCGAGCGGCGCCCTCCAGCAGGACGTCACCGTGGCGCCCACCGCCGACCTCCGCCGCCTGGTGTTCGTGAAGGTCCTCCAGTGGGGGCCCATCCGGTGACCGGCCTCCGCCTCCCCCTCGTGGTGCTGGTGGCCCTCGTGCTGCACCTTTCGCTGTTCGTCACCACCCGGGTGGGCGACGCCCACCCCCGCGTCCTGCTGCTGATGGCGGTGGCCGGCGGGTTCCTCACCGGCTCGGAGCGGGGGGCGGTGCTCGGCTTCGCCTTCGGGCTGCTCGCCGACCTGTTCGTCCAGACCCCGTTCGGGCTGTCCGCCCTCACCTACGCCATCGTCGGCTTCGCCGTCGGGGCGCTCCAGTCGGGGATCATCCGCTCGGCGTGGTGGATCCTCCCGGTCACCGCCCTGGTGGCGAGCTTCGCCGGGGTGGTCGGCTACGCCCTGCTCGGCGCGCTCATCGGCCAGCCCTACGCCATGTCGGTCCACCTCGTCGCCGTGGCCGGCGGCGTGGGCGTCATGAACGCCGTGCTCGCCCCCCCGGTGGCGCGGGCCATGGCGTGGGCCCTGGCCTCCCGGCCGCAGGGGGCGTACGCCCGGTGAGCAACGACAGCGCCCGCCTGCGGCTGTCGGTCGTGGGCGTCATCGTGGTGTCGCTGTTCTCCGCCCTGTTCGCCCGCCTCTGGTACCTCCAGGTGATGGACACCGACACGTTCCAGGCGCTGGCCACGCAGAACCAGAAGCGCATCGTGCACGAGCCGGCGCCGCGGGGGCGCATCCTCGACCGCCAGGGCCGCCCCCTGGTGGACAACCGGGGGTACCAGGCGATCACCGTCAAGCGCATCGACGTGAAGGACCGGCCCGACGTCGTCACCCGCCTGGCCGCCCTCCTCGACCTGGCGCCCGCCGAGCTCCAGCGGCGCATCGACGACCGCCGCTACAGCCCGTACAAGCCGGTGCCGGTGGCCGAGGACGTGCCCGAGGAGCTGGTCGTCTACCTCCGCGAGCACAGCGCCGACTTCCCCGGGGTGGACGCCGCCACGGTCGCCGAGCGGACCTACCCGCACGGGCCGCTGGCCGCTCACCTGCTCGGCTACGTGGGCGAGATCAACAAGACGGAGCTCGACGCCCGTGCCGGCGCCGGCTACCGGCTGGGCGACGACATCGGCAAGTCGGGCGTCGAGGCCGCCTACGAGGCCGACCTGCGGGGGGAGCCGGGCCGGGTCGAGCTGGAGGTCGACTCCAGCGGGCGGGCGCTGACCCCGCCGCTGTCCAGCCGCCCGCCCCGCCAGGGCAAGGACCTCCAGCTCACCGTGGACCTCGACGTCCAGGCGTTGGCCGAGGAGTCGCTGGCCAAGGGCCTGGAGGCGGCGCGGTCGCGCTACGACCGCAACTTCGCCAGGTCCTTCCTGGCGCCCGCCGGCTCGGTCGTCGTGCTCGACCCCCGCGACGGGTCGGTGCTGGCCATGGCGTCGAGCCCCTCGTACGATCCCGCCGACTTCGTCAACGGGATCCGCCCCGAGGTCTTCGCCGCCCTCCAGGACCCGGCCAACCACTACCCGCTCAGCAACCGCGCCCTCCAGGGCCAGTACGCCCCCGGGTCGACGTTCAAGCTGTTCACCGCCCTGGCCGCCCTCCGCACCGGCCTCATCGCCCCCAACACCACCTTCGTGGACGAGGGCTCGTACCGGATCCGCAACTGCCGGGGCGAGAAGTGCGTCTACCGCAACGCCGGGGGCCGGGCCTGGGGTCGCATCAGCCTGTCCCGGGCGCTCACCGTGTCCAGCGACGCCTTCTTCTACGACCTGGGCGCCAACTTCTGGTCCCAGGCCGGCCCCGTCCGCACCGCCATCCAGGAGGCGGCCCGCGACCTGGGGCTGGGCGCCCGCACGGGCATCGAGCTGGCCGGCGAGATGCGGGGCCGCATCCCCGACCCCGAGTCCCGCAGGCGCCTGCACACCGAGTACCCCGAGAAGTTCCCGAACGGCGACTGGCGCACGGGCGACAACGTGAACCTGGCCATCGGCCAGGGCGAGACGGCGGTGACGCCGATCCAGCTGGCCAACGCCTACGCGACGTTCGCCAACGGGGGGACCCTCCTCACCCCCCGGGTGGCCGCCCGCGTCCTGGAGCCCAACGGGGACCCGGTCAGGGAGATCCCGGTGGAGGTCGCGTCCAAGGTGGCCATCGACCCCGGGCACCGCTCGGTGATCGACCAGGGGCTGCGCCAGGCGCTGAGCGACGGCGACGGGACGGCGGTCGGCGCGTTCTCGGGCTTCCCGCTGGACGCCTTCCCCGTGGCCGGCAAGACGGGCACGGCCGAGGTGCGGACCAAGCACGACACCTCGCTCTTCGTCGCCTACGCCCCGGCCAACGACCCGCAGTACGTGGTGGCGGTGGTCATGGAGGAGTCGGGGTACGGGGGGTCGGCGGCCGCCCCCGTCGCCCGGCGCATCCTCGAGGGCCTGGCCGGCACGCCGCCCGGGCCCGTCCGCCTGGCCGAGGCGGTCGACTGATGGCCACCACCGCCGTCCCCACCCGGGCGTCCTGGTCCGGGCGCGACTCGGCGGCGCCGTGGCGCCACGTGGACGTGACCCTGCTCGGCGCCGTGCTGGCCCTGGCCGGCCTGGGCGTGCTCATGGTGTACAGCGCCAGCCGCAACCTGGGCGCCGACGAGCAGTTCTTCCTCCGCCGCCAGGCGGTGTTCACCCTGGTGGGCGTGGGCGTCATGGTCCTGGTGGCGACCGTCGACTACCGGGTGTTCCGCGACTTCGCCCCCCTCGTCTACCTGGCCTCGGTCGCCGCGCTGGTCCTGGTCCTGTCGCCGCTGGGGTCCAGCCGGCGGGGGGCCCAGGCGTGGTTCCAGCTCGGGGGGTTCCAGCTCCAGCCCTCGGAGCTGGCCAAGGTGGGCGTCGTCGTCAGCCTGGCCGCCTTCGCCGCCGCCCACCGCGGCGACCTCGACGGCCGCCGGCTGCTCGCCGCCCTGGCGATCGCCGGGGTCCCGATGGCGCTCATCAACCTCCAGCCCGACCTGGGCACCGTGCTGGTGTTCGCCGCCATCACCATGGGGGCCCTCCTGGTGGCCGGCGCCCGCCCCCGGCACATGGCGCTGCTCAGCCTGGCCGGCGTGGTCGCCATGGCCGCCGTGCTCCAGCTCGGCGTGCTCAAGGACTACCAGAGGGAGCGCCTGGGCGCCTTCCTCAACCCCGACCAGAGCACCCAGCGGGCCGCCTACAACCTCAACCAGTCCAAGATCGCCATCGCCAACGGCGGGCTCACCGGCAAGGGGCTGTTCGAGGGGTCCCAGACCAAGCTGTCGTACGTCCCCGAGCAGCACACCGACTTCATCTTCACGGTGGTGGGCGAGGAGCTGGGGCTGGTGGGGTCGGCCCTGGTGCTCTCGCTGTTCGCCCTGGTGGTGTGGCGCACCTGGCGGGCCGCCGCCCTCTCCAGGGACCTCTCGGGCACGGTGATGTGCGTGGGCGTGCTGTCGATGTTCGTGTTCCAGGTGTTCGAGAACGTCGGGATGACCATGGGCATCATGCCGATCACCGGCATCCCCCTCCCGTTCCTCAGCTACGGCGGGTCGGCCACCATCGCCGCCTTCGTCGCCATCGGCCTCGTCCTCAACGTCCACATGCGCCGGTTCAGCTGACGGCCCGGCAGGTGGCATCCGGGCCGGCGGGGGGACGGCGGAACACCGGCCGCCAGTGCCCTGGCCACAGACGTTCGCCGCGTTCGCAGCGGCAAGGTCCGTGGCCGCACTCGCCGCCGCAGGCGGCCCCTACGGCTGCGGAACCGGGAGAGGACAGGGCGGAGGCGGCGCGAGCTCGCCTCGCCCGCCGGAGCACGATCCAACTCGACCGAATGGAGTGAGCGAAGCGAACGAATGAGGTTCGAAGCACTAGACTTCGTGCCAAATGACCTCGCTGTGGCCACGGATCGAGCCCCTCCTGGCCAGGGTCCAGAAGCCGGCGCGGTACATCGGCTGCGAGGACGGTGCCCTGGAGCCCGTCCACGCCCGCCACAAGGCGGCGTGGCTGCTGATCTACCCCGACGCCTACGAGATCGGCCTGCCCAACCAGGGGCTCCAGATCCTCTACGAGATCCTCAACGAGCGGCCCGACGCGGTGGCCGAGCGCTCGTACGCCCCGTGGGTCGACATGGAGGCCGAGATGCGCGCCGCCCGGGTGCCGCTGTTCAGCGTGGAGGGCTCCCGGCCGGCCGCCGACTTCGACCTCCTGGCGTTCAACCTGTCGGCCGAGCTGGTGTACACCAACGTGCTGAACTGCATCGACCTGGCCGGCGTGCCGGTCAGGGCGGCCGACCGGGGCCCCGAGCACCCGCTGGTGGCGGCCGGCGGCCACTGCGCGTTCAACCCCGAGCCCCTGGCCGACTTCGTCGACCTGTTCGTGCTGGGCGACGGGGAGGAGGTGGTGGCCGACGTCACCCGGGCGGTGGCGGCGTGGAAGGCCGGTGGGCGCACGGCGGGGTCGCGCCAGCGCCTGCTGCGCGACCTGGCCGCCGTGCCCGGCGTCTACGTGCCGTCGATGTACGACGTGGCCTACGACGGCGAGCGCCTGGTGGCCGTCACCCCCCGGCACCCCGACGTCCCCGAGCGGGTGGACAAGCGGACCATCGCCGACCTGGGGGCGTGGCCCTACCCCAGGCGCCAGCTGGTGCCGCTCACCGAGGTGGTCCACGACCGGCTCAACGTGGAGATCTTCCGGGGCTGCACCCGGGGCTGCCGGTTCTGCCAGGCCGGCATGATCACCCGGCCGGTGCGCGAGCGCCCGGCCGACCAGGTCCGCTCCATGGTGACGGCCGGGCTTCGGCGCACCGGCTACGACGAGGTCAGCCTCACCTCCCTGTCGAGCGCCGACTACTCGGGGATCGAGGACGTGGTCGGCGGCATCGTGAACGACCCCATGTGCCAAGGCTCGGTGGGCGTGAGCCTGCCCAGCCTGCGGGTGGACGCCTACACCGTCGGCATCGCCAGCGAGATCGCCAAGGTGCGCCGCACCGGGCTCACGTTCGCCCCCGAGGGCGGGACCTGGCGGATGCGCCAGGTCATCAACAAGCTCATCCGCGAGGAGGACCTGTACGGGGCGGCCGAGTCCGCCTTCTCCCAGGGGTGGCAGCGCATGAAGCTGTACTTCCTCGTCGGCCTGCCCACCGAGACCGACGACGACGTGGCCGGCATCGCCGAGCTGGCCCGCAACTGCGCGGCGATCGGGCGCCGCCACACGGGCCGGGTCACCGTCAGCGCCTCGGTGGGCGGCTTCGTCCCCAAGCCGCAGACGCCGTTCCAGTGGTTCGGGCAGGCGACCGCCCCCGCCCTGCGGGCCAAGGTCAACCTGCTCCGCGACGCCGTGCGCCGCGACCGCGGCGTCCAGCTCAAGTGGCACGACCCCCGGGCCAGCGTGGCCGAGGGGCTGGCCAGCCGGGGCGATCGCCGCCTGGGAGCCGTCATCGAGGAGGTGTGGCGCTCGGGCGGGACCTTCCAGGAGTGGTCCGAGCACTTCGACCTGGGGCGCTGGGAGGCGGCCATGGCCCGCGCCGGCCTGTCGATGGACTGGTACGTCCACCGGCACCGGAGCGAGGACGAGGTCCTGCCCTGGGACCACCTCTCGGCCGGGCTCCACAAGGACTTCCTGTGGCAGGACTGGCAGGACGCCCTGGCCGCGTCGGGGGTGGAGGACTGCCGGTGGACGCCGTGCTACGACTGCGGGGCCTGCACCGGCTTCGGGATCGAGCACGTGGTGGCGTCCCCCGTGCCCCCGGCCGGGGGCAGCCAGGGCACCGGCCAGGACCTCTCCACCGGCGGCTCGGTCCCGGTGCGCCTCCTCGCCCCGAGGGCCTCGTGAGGCTGCGGTTCCGGTTCTCCAAGCTGGGAAAGGTGCGCTGGACCAGCCACCGGGACGTGGCCCGCATGTGGGAGCGGGCCTTCCGGCGGGTGGAGCTGCGCCTGGCCTACACCCAGGGGTTCTCGCCCCGGCCCCGGGTCAGCTTCGGGCTCGCCCTGCCCACCGGCGCCGAGTCGGTGGCGGAGTACCTCGACGTCGAGGTGGCCG
>JBOGHR010000335.1:0-4928 GCA_050744905.1 Acidimicrobiales bacterium | reverse complement strand
GGCCATCGCCGTGCTGGGACCGGCGACGGGCCGGTTCGGCCGGCGGGTGCTGCACCTGCCCGTCGCCGGCCTCGACGACCTGGCCGCCGCGGTGGTGGCGGCCACCGCCGGGGTGGGGGAGCCGCCCGAGGACCGGCCCCTCGCCGGCCACCTCACCCTGGCCCGCGCCCGGGACCGGCGGGGCGCCGACCTGGCGCCGCTGTCGGGCTACGCGGTGGGGGGGCGGTGGGCGGTGCCCGAGGTGGCGCTGGTGGCCAGCCGGCCCGGTCGGGGCGGTGCCCGCTACGAGGTCGTGGAGACGGCGCCCGCGTGAGGGTGCTTGTCCAGAACGGACGTTCGCAATTACACTGGCGGAACTTCATGGATGTCAGTGTCACACCCTCTCCGTAGGGTGGCCTCGACCGGAACGACCGACGAATGAGGGGAGCACCGATGGAGCGGGACACCGCACTCGACATGGCGCTGGGCCAGATCGACAAGCAGTTCGGGAAGGGCTCGGTCATGCGGATGGGCGACCGGCCCGCCATGAACATCCGCTCGATCCCCACGGGGGCGATGGCGCTGGACCTCGCCCTCGGGGTGGGGGGGCTGCCCCGGGGCCGCATCGTCGAGATCTACGGCCCGGAGTCCTCGGGCAAGTCCACGCTGGCCATGCACGTGGTGGCCGAGGCCCAGCGCAACGGCGGCATCTGCGCCTACATCGACGCCGAGCACGCCATGGACCCGGTGTACGCCAAGGCCATCGGCGTCGACATCGACGACCTGCTGATCTCCCAGCCGGACACGGGCGAGCAGGCCCTGGAGATCGCCGACATGCTCATCCGCTCGGGCGCCCTCGACGTGCTGGTGGTCGACTCGGTGGCCGCCCTCACGCCCCGGGCCGAGATCGAGGGCGAGATGGGCGACACCCACGTCGGCCTCCAGGCCCGGCTCATGTCGCAGGCCCTGCGCAAGCTCACCGGAACGCTGAGCCGTTCGGACACCATCGCCGTGTTCATCAACCAGCTGCGGGAGAAGATCGGGGTCATCTACGGCTGCCTCTCGTACGGCACGCGGGTCACCCTGGCCGACGGCACCCAGGAGAAGATCGGCAAGATCGTCAACCAGAAGCTGCCTGTCGAGGTGCTCTCGTACGACCCCGAGCTCGGCGCCATCGTGCCCAGGAAGGTCGTCAACTGGTTCGACAACGGCGCCACCGAGGAGTTCCTTCAGTTCACGGTGGCTCGCGGTGGCGGCAACGGCCGGGCGCAGTTCGCCTGCACCCCCAACCACAAGATCCGCACCCCGGGTGGATGGCGCGAGGCGCAGGAGCTGTCGGCGGGCGATCGAGTCGTCCAGGCCGTCCCCCACAGGCTCTCGGCGTTCCAGCGGGAGGTCGTCCTCGGTGGCCTGATGGGCGACGGCGCCCTCTCGCCCACGAGGAGCGGCCACGGCGCCCGGTTCCGGTTCACCCATGGCCCGAAGCAGAGGGCGTACTGCGACTGGAAGGCGTCGTTGTTCGTCAACATCGGCTCGTCGCGCTCGGTCAACGCCTCGGGCGTCGTGTCCCATGACGTGGCACCGCTTCCCGAGCTCGCCGACCTGCGTCACAGCGTGTACGTCGGCGGGAAGAAGGTCTTCGGCGAGGGCTACCTGAAGCAGCTCACCCCGCTCTCCCTCGCCGTCTGGTACATGGACGACGGGTGCTTCTCGGTCCGCGCCAAGGGCCTCCAGGATCGGACGAGGGACGGGAGCGGCCGCTCCGACATCTGCGTCGAGGCCATGGAGCCCTCGACGCGTGACCGCCTGGTCGCCCACCTGGCTGACACCTGGGGGATCCGCGCCAACCTCGTCGCCCGGGGAGGCCAGGCCGTGCTGGTGTTTCCCAAGGACGAGACGGCCAAGCTGCACGCCCTGATCGCCCCCTTCGTGCACCCGTCGATGGAGTACAAGCTGCTGCCTCGTCTCCGGGGTCGGTTCGCCGTCGAGCCGGCGTTCGCCCCGATGCGGTACGAGCTGGTGCCCATGCCCATCGTCTCCATCGCCCCGAAGCCGCCGACGCGGAGCATGCATCGCTTCGACATCGAGGTCGAGGGGACCCACAACTACTTCGCGGACGGGGTCATGGTGCACAACTCACCGGAGGTCACCCCAGGCGGGCGGGCGCTCAAGTTCTACAGCTCGGTCCGGCTCGACATCCGCCGCATCGAGTCCATCAAGGACGGCGGCGAGGTCGTGGGCAGCCGCACCCGGGTCAAGGTGGTGAAGAACAAGTGCGCGCCGCCGTTCAAGCAGTGCGAGTTCGACATCGGGTTCGGGCAGGGGATCAGCCGGGAGGGGTCGCTCATCGACGTGGGGACCGGCGTCGGCCTGGTGAAGAAGTCGGGGGCCTGGTACACCTACGAGGGCGAGCAGCTGGGCCAGGGGCGGGAGAACGCCAAGCAGTTCCTGAAGGACCACCCCGAGGTGATGGTGGAGCTCGACGACCGCATCCGCCGCCAGGTGGGCCTGGTCGCCGGCGGGGACGAGGGCCAGCCCGGCGACGACGAGCCCATCCTCATCGGGGAGTAGCCGCCGACTTCTCACCCGGCCCGGAGGAACCCGGGGCCCGGATGTCGAATTCGTACCCAGTGGCCGCCCGGCAGCCAGCCGGGCGGCGTCTGGGGGCCCTCATGGAAGTGCTCAAGGTCAGCAGCAAGTCCAACCCGAACTCCTGCGCCGGGGCTCTGGCCGGGGTGATCCGCCACCACGGGATGGCCGAGCTCCAGGTGGTGGGAGCCGGGGCGCTCAACCAGGCCATCAAGGCGGTCGCCATCGCCCGTGGCTTCCTGGTGTCGTCGGGCCTCGACGTGGTGTGCATCCCGATGTTCGCCGACATCGAGATCGACGGCCAGAGCCGCACCGCCATCCGCCTGCTGGTGGAGGACCGGGACCGGCGCCGGCCCGCCTCCATCGACGTGCGGGAGCCCGTCAGCACCACGGCGCCCACGCCGGCGCCCACGCCGGCGGTGGCGCTGACCGACGCCCGCGGCTGACCACGCGCGGGGCCGTCCCTCCCGGCGATGGGCGGGATCTGCGCCGGCTGCACCATGCGGCGACGAGGCGCGAGAATGGCGGCCCCATGGGCGGCAAGTACCTGATCCGCACCTTCGGGTGCCAGATGAACGAGCACGACTCCGAGCGCATCGCCGGGCTGCTCGAGGCCGACGGCATGCAGGCCACCACCGACGTCGACGAGGCCGACGTGGTCGTGCTCAACACCTGCTGCATCCGCGAGAACGCCGACAACAAGCTCTACGGCAACCTCGGCCACCTGAAGGCGGCCAAGGAGCGCCGCCCCGGCCTCCAGATCGCCGTCGCCGGGTGCCTGGCCCAGAAGGACCGGGGCCTGATCCAGCAGCGGGCGCCCCACGCCGACGTGGTGTTCGGCACCCACAACGTGGGCTCGGCTGCCGCCCTGCTGGAGCGGGCCCGGCGGGAGGGGCCGGTCATGGAGGTCCTGGAGGAGTCGGACGCCTTCCCGTCGGCGCTGCCGGCCCGGCGCGACGTGCCGTGGGCGGCGTGGGTCACCATCCAGATCGGCTGCGACAACGCCTGCGCCTTCTGCATCGTCCCCGCCGTGCGGGGCCGGGAGATCAGCCGCCCGCCCGGCGAGGTGGTGGCCGAGGTCGAGCGGCTGGCGGCGGCGGGGACGGTCGAGGTCACCCTGCTGGGCCAGAACGTCAACTCCTACGGGCGCGACCTGACCTCGCGCCGGCCCCTGTTCGCTTCCCTGCTCCACGCCGTGGGCTCCGTCGAGGGGATGCGGCGTGTGCGGTGGACCAGCCCCCACCCCAAGGACCTGCGCCCGGAGACGATCGAGGCCATGGCCGGCGTGCCGGCGGTGTGCGAGCACCTGCACCTGCCGCTGCAGTCGGGCAGCGACCGGGTGCTGGCCGCCATGCACCGGGGCTACACGGCCGAGCGCTACCTGCGCCGGCTGGCCGCCGCCCGGGCCGCGGTGCCCGACCTGGCGGTCACGACCGACGTCATCGTGGGGTTCCCGGGCGAGACCGACGACGACTTCGCCGCCACCCTGGCCGTGGTCGCCGAGGCCGGGTACGACAGCGCCTACACGTTCGTGTTCTCGCCCCGGCCGGGCACGCAGGCGGCGGCCATGACCGACCGCTTCGTCCCCGCCGAGGTGGTGGCCGAGCGCTTCGAGCGGCTGCGGGTGGTGGTGGAGCGCTCCGCCCTGCGCCGTCACCGGGAGCGAGTGGGGCGGGTGGAGGAGGTCCTGGTGGAGGGGCCCAGCCGCAAGGACCCGTCCCGGCTCACCGGTCGCACCCGCCAGAACAAGCTCGTGCACCTCGCCGGCGGGCCCCTGGCCCCCGGCAGCTTCGCCGACGTACGTATCACGGGCGCCGCGCCCCACCACCTGCGGGGCGAGCTGGTGGCCGTCACCGCCCGGCCCCGCCACCGCACCCGCATCCCCGTCGCCGCCGGGTGACCGGCGGCCCCGGGCCGCACCTCGCCCTGGTGGGGCCGACGGCGTCGGGCAAGTCGGCGGTGGCCGTCGAGGTGGCCCGCCGCCGGCCCGACGTCGAGCTGGTCTCGGTCGACTCCATGCAGGTGTACCGGGACATGGACATCGGCACGGCCAAGCCCACGCCCGTTGAGCGGGCCGAGGTCCCCGTCCACCTCGTCGACCTGGCCGACCCGTCAGAGGACTTCTCGGTGGTGCAGTTCCAGGCCGCCGCCCGCCGGGCCCTGGCCGCCATCGAGGGGCGGGGCCACCGGGCCCTGCTCGTCGGCGGCACCGGGCTGTACCTGCGCGCCGTGGTGGACGGCCTCGAGGTCCCGCCCCGGTGGCCCGGCGTGCGGGCCGAGCTGGAGGCCGAGCCCGACACCACCGCCCTCCACCGGCGCCTGGCCGCCCTCGACCCGGTGGCGGCCGGGCGCATGACGCC
>JBOGHR010000334.1:0-3390 GCA_050744905.1 Acidimicrobiales bacterium | reverse complement strand
ACGCTCCGCTACTCGACAGCAGCTCGTTCTCGACGACTTCGGTGAAGTGGCCGTCGAACGCGGTGCGCATCGACGGATCGGCATCGCTCACCATGGTGAACCGCTGCCGCCCGCCGACCTGCGCGTCGAGATCGACTGTGGCACGGTCCACCGGAAGCCGGGTGGGCCGTACCAGGCAGCGAACAGGTCGGGATCGGTGAACGCCCGGTAGACCCGCTCGCGCGGAGCATCGAAGGCGCGGCTGATCTCGATGTCGTAGGGAAGCGTCTTGGCCATCGGTCGCTGTCGTCTCCTCGTGCGCGGGGATGGCGTCCCTGCCATCCCGTCAGGTAGAAGGACTGCGCCCAGCGCCGAAACTGATCGTTCTCGTCCGGTGCGACCCAGGCCCCTCAGCGGTGTCGGCGGAAGAAGGTCCGCAGATCGTCGGTCAGCAGTTCCGGCTGCTCCATCGCCGGGAAGTGGCCGCCGCGCTCGAACTCGGACCAGTGTTCGATCTTCCGCTCCGGGTCTAGGAGCGTGCGCACGAAGGACTCGGCGCCGAAGACGGCGAAGCCGACCGGGGCCGGCCCGGGCTCGCTCCACTCCTGAGCGTTCATGCTCTCGTACAGCGCATGCGCCGCCGAGGCGCCCGTTCGGGTGAACCAGTAGAGGCTGACGTTGGCCAGGAGCTGGTCGCGGTCGACCGCCTCCTCGGGCAGGGCCGCCTGGCGATCCGTCCATGCCTGGACCTTCTCGACGATCCAGGCGAGCTGGGCGACCGGCGAGTCGACGAGGGCGTATCCGATCGTCTGCGGCCGCGTCGACTGCAGCCGCAGGTAGCCCTCGTCGTCCTTCGACCAGCGCTTCAGCTCTTCGACCCGCTCCTTATCGGCAGGCGACAGCGCCGGGTTCGCCGCCGGGTCGCCGCTCCAGGAGGCGAATGAGACCGCGGTCGGCGGGTCGCTCGTGACGTGGAGGGCAACGACGTGGTCGGGATCCGCCGCGGTAAGCCCGCTCCCGACGCCGGCGCCGATGTCGCCGCCGTGGACGCCGTAGCGCTCGTAGCCGAGGCGGGCCATGAGCTCGCCGAAGGCGCGCGCCGCCCGGCCGGTGGTCCAGCCGGCCTCGCCCACCGGATTCGAGTAGCCGAAGCCGGGCAGGGACGGGGCGACTACGTCAAAAGCATCGGCGAGGCCGCTGCCATGCGCCCGCGGGTCGGTAAGCGCACCGATCATCTGGGTGAACTCGATCGGCGAGCCGGGCCAGCTGTGGAGGAGCAGGAGCGGCAACGCGCCAGGCTCGGGCGAGCGGGCGTGCATGAAGTGGATCGGCTGACCGTCGACCATCGTCGTGAACTGCGGGATCGCGTTGAGGGCGGCCTCCTGGCGGCGCCAGTCGAAGGCGGACTGCCAGTAGTCGGCGAGCGAACGAAGGTAGTCGCGCGGGACGCCGCGGACCCAGCCGCTGCCGGCCGGCTCGGCATCGGGCCAACGGGTCCGGAGGAGACGGTCGCGCAGGTCGGCGAGCTCGCCGTCGGGGATCGCGATCTCGAAGGGGTGGATCTCGGTCGATGTGACGGTCGTCAATGTGGGCTCCTCTTTCGGTGTTGCTGACGCCACCATCGTACGCCCCATACGTGGTCATCCTGTGACCACTTCTCGTGGCATCCTTCGCGCATGCGAGCCGACCGCCTCGTGGCCGCCCTCCTCATCCTCCAGGCGCGGGGCCGGACGACGGCGCGGCAGCTCGCCGCCGAGCTCGAGGTATCGGTCAAGACGGCGAGGCGGGACCTCGAGGCGCTCGCGGCGGCCGGCATCCCCGTCTACGCGACGGCGGGCAAGGGCGGCGGCTGGGAGCTGCTCGGTGGGGCACGGACCGACCTGAGCGGGCTGACGGCGGCCGAGGCTCGGGCGCTCTTCCTGGTTGCCGGACCGTCGGCGTCGGTCGCGCCCGAGGTCAAGGCCGCGCTCCGCAAGCTTGTCCGGGCGTTGCCTGAGACGTTCCGCCGCGAGGCCTTGGCGGCCGGTGCCGCGCTCGTCGTCGATCCGGCGGCCTGGGGAAAGGGATACGAGTCCCCTCCTCCGCTCCTGGCCGTGCTCGAGTCGGCGGTCGTCGACCGCGTCCGGGTGCGGATGGCCTACGCGAACCGCGATGGCGCGGTGAGCGAGCGGACCGTCGACCCGCTCGGCCTGGCGAAGAAAGGCTCGACCTGGTACCTGCTGGCGGGCACCGATCGCCGTTTGCGGACGTTCCGTGTCGACCGCGTCCGGTCGGCGGAGCCGACCGGCGAACCCGCACGACGTCCCGAGGCGTTCGACCTCGCCGCGGCCTGGCGCGAGGTGGCCGAGGCGACCGAGGCGCGTCGGCGCCGTATGGCGGCGCGGGTCCGCGTCAGGACGCGCCTGCTGCCCGGCCTCCGCGAGCAGTTCGGCGCCGACATGGCCGAGCCGCGGCCGCTCGACGAAGAGTGGTCCGAGGTCGAGATCCGGCGCGTGTCGGCCGAGATCATCGCCGACGAGCTGGCCGGTTGGGGCCGCGACGTCGAGGTGCAGTCACCCGAAGCCGTACGCGGGCACCTGGCCCGCCTGGGCGCGGAGCTCGTCGCGATCTACGCCGCCTCTCCGCCCAGACGGCGGCGCCATTAGGAGCCCTCGTGAACTACGCAGCCGCCGGTCGTCGATCGCCGCATCGACCTCCTCAACCGACCGACCGACTTCGGCGTTCGCCTCGTTCTCTCCTATGCCGCCCGACGATCCGGCGAGACCGCGGTCGTCGTCCTGGAGCCACGGCGCGAACGCGGTCCGTGAATTCGCCCGTGTTCGCAGCACACCAGCAAGACGTCGACCGTTCCTTCACACCCGATGCTGGCTCAGCCGTGGCGAACCGCCCGGAGCCGAGTAGTGCCGCTCGCCCCAGTTCATGAGCGCGAGCACACGACGCCGAGCTCCCGGCCCTTGTCGCTCAAGCCGTAAGTTGGCGAAGGTCAGGACGCCCCCGTGCGCCAGGTAACCGACGTCGCGGCCGTCGACATCGATCGCCGCGTAGGGGTCGACATGTGGGAAGGCAGGCGCCATGGCGGGCGGCAGGAGCAGCACGTCAACATCCTCGAAGAATACCTCCCACGCCGCGACCACGTCATCGCGACGGTCCAAGGCGGCGAGGTACCAACCGAGGGAGCGCTGCTCCTCGTCCAGCTCGCTTCCCGGTGCAAAGATGCCTGTCACCACGCCGAGAAGGCGCACGAACAGCTCGTTCGACGTTTCCCAGTCGATCCCCGGCAGCCGTTGGTCGAGCTGGGCCCCGGCGGTACTGAGCCTCGTCGCCACGTCGGCCACAACGCCGCGCATCCGGGTACCGGTGGTCGCGCCGGGCAACGATTCAGCGACGGCGACCCGCAGCCCAGCCACGGTC
>JBOGHR010000333.1:0-2453 GCA_050744905.1 Acidimicrobiales bacterium | reverse complement strand
GCCCGGCGGCGGTCGGGCCCACAGCGGGGAACGGCCGCGCGCCGGCGCCGGCCGAGCCCATCGCCATCGTGGGCATGCGCTGCCGGGTGCCGGGCGCCGGCGACCTCGACCGGTTCTGGGAGAACCTGGCCGGCGGCGTGGAGTCCATCAGCGTCCTCGGCCCCGACGACATGCGCGCGGCGGGCGTGCCCGACAGCATCTTCCGCCTGCCCGGCTACGTGAACGCCTCCCCCACCCTCGACGACGTCGACCTCTTCGACGCCGAGTTCTTCGGCTTCTCGGCCCGCGACGCCTCGCTGACCGATCCCCAGCACCGGCTGTTCCTGGAGACGGCATGGGAGGCGCTGGAGGCGGCGGGCCACGACCCGGCCCGCTTCCCCGGCGCCATCGGGGTGTTCGGCGGGTGCGAGCTGAGCAGCTACCTGTACCAGCTCTACCTGAGCCGCGACTCGCTGGGCTACCTCGACGGCATGCAGCTGATGGTCACCAACGACAAGGACCACCTCTGCACCCAGGTGTCGTACCGGCTCGACCTGCGGGGCCCCAGCGTGGTGGTGCAGACGACGTGCTCGACGTCGCTGGTGGCCGTCTCCATGGCGTGCGAGAGCCTGCACGCCCGACGCTGCGACATGGCCCTGGCCGGCGGGGTCACCGTCCGGGTGCCCCAGCGGGGCGGCTACTTCTACACCGCCGGCTCAATCCTGTCCCCCGACGGCCACTGCCGGCCCTTCGACGCCACCGCCCAGGGCACCATCGTGGGCAGCGGGGTGGGGATGGTGGTGCTGCGCCGCCTGGCCGACGCCCTGGCCGACGGCGACCACGTCCGGGCCGTGATCCTCGGCTTCGGGCTGAACAACGACGGGTCCGACAAGGCGGGCTACACGGCGCCCAGCTTCAGGGGCCAGGCGGCGGCCGTCAGCGCCGCCCTGGAGATGGCGGGCGTGTCGCCCGAGTCCATCGGCTACGTGGAGGCCCACGGCACGGGCACCATCCTGGGCGACCCCATCGAGGTCTCCGCCCTCACCGAGGCATGGCGGGCCCACACCGACCTCCGCCAGTTCTGCGGCATCGGCTCGGTGAAGTCCAACTTCGGCCACCTGTCGTGCGCGTCGGGCGTGGCCGGGCTGGTCAAGGCGGTGCTGGCCATCGAGCACGGGGCCATGCCGCCCAACGTCCACTTCCGCTCCCCCAACCCGGCCATCGACTTCGCCGCCAGCCCGTTCTACGTGGTGTCCGAGCTCACGCCCTGGGAGCGGGACGGGACCCCCCGCCGGGCCGGGGTGAGCTCGTTCGGGGTGGGCGGCACCAACGCCCACCTCATCGTGGAGGAGGCGCCCGAGCGCCCGGCACCGGCCGGGCGGCGGCCCCACCAGGTGCTCACCCTGTCGGCCCGCACCGGGGCCGGCCTGGACGCCTCCACCACCCGGCTGGCCGACGCCCTCGAGGCGGGCCCCGACCGGGACCTGGCCGACGTCGCCTTCACCCTGCACGTCGGCCGGCGGGCGTTCCGCCACCGCCGGGCGCTGGTCACCGCCGCCGACGACCCCTCGGGCGCCGCCCGAGGCCTGCGCCGCCTGGTGGGCGGCGACGCCGCCGACGGGTCGGCCGCCCCCCCGGTGGTGTTCATGTTCCCGGGCCAGGGGTCCCAGTACCCGGGGATGGCGGCGGGGCTGTACCGGAGCGAGCCGGTGGTGAAGCGGGCCGTCGACCACTGCGCCCGGGTGCTGAAGCCGGCCCTCGGGGTGGACCTGCGCCGCCTCCTGTTCCCGTCCGCCCGCCGCCGGCGGGAGGCGGCCGAGGCGCTGCGGGACACCGCCGTCACCCAGCCCGCCCTGTTCACCGTGGAGTACGCCCTGGCCGAGCTGTGGCGTTCGTGGGGGGTGCGGCCGGCGGCCATGATCGGCCACAGCATCGGCGAGTACGTGGCCGCCGCCCAGGCCGGGGTGATGGCCCTCGACGACGCCCTCCGGGTCCTGGCCGACCGCGGGCGGCTCATCGCCGCGCTCCCACCCGGTTCGATGCTGGCGGTCATGGCGCCCGCCGGGGAGTTGGAGCGGTTCGTCGACGCCGAGGTGTCCCTGGCGGCGGTCAATGCCCCTGCCCTGTCGGTGCTGTCGGGCCCGCACGCCGCCATCGAGCGGGTGGAGCGGGCGCTGGCCGGGGAGTCGGTCGCCGCCCGCCGCCTCCACACCTCCCACGCCTTCCACTCGTCGATGATGGAGCCCATCCTGGGGGAGTTCGAGGCGGTGATGGCGGGCGTGGCGCTGGCGGCGCCGGCCATCCCCTACGTGGCCGGCCTCACCGGCGGGTGGGCCGACGGGGTGGCCACCGACCCGGCGGCGTGGAGCGCCCAGCTGCGCTCGACCGTCCGCTTCGCCGACGGCCTGCGGGCGCTGATCGAGCCGGGCGGCCCGGCGGGCGCCGGCGCCGTGCTGGTGGAGGTGGGCCCGGGG
>JBOGHR010000332.1:0-1810 GCA_050744905.1 Acidimicrobiales bacterium | reverse complement strand
CCGGGGTACATGCTGGCCGGCAAGCTGGCCTACCTGGAGGCCGGCACCGTGCCCACCGCCCGCTTCGAGCACCCCACCCCCGCCGGCGTGCTCACCATCGAGGCCAGCGCCCGGCACTGGGTGGACTGGGACGACGGGTCGTCGCTGTCCGGACCGTTCGACCACCCCGGCGCCCCCTGGCCGCATGGCACCATCACCCGCTACTGGACCCACGTCGGCCACTACGACGTGCGCGTCATCCAGCGCTGGACGGGCCGGTGGATCCTGGGCACCGAGTCGGGCGCGCTGGCCGGACTGGAGACCGAGGGGGTCATCGAGGACTTCCCCGTCGAGGAGGTCCAGGCCGTCATCAACCGCTGATCTGCTCCTCGGTGGTGGGCGAACGGGGCACGCCGCCGGGGGCAATGTCACAGGCCGGGGGGAGAGTATTCGCCGCCGCTTCCCCTTCTGTGTCGAGAAACCGACCTGTGAGGTGGGAAAGTGACGGGAGAAGCACTCGGCGGGGTCGCCCGGCGGCAGTACGGCCTGTTCACCCTGGGCCAGGCGACCGCCGCCGGCCTGAGTGGCCGCCAGGTCGAGGGCGGAGTGCGCCTCGGGAGGTGGGAGCGGGTGCACCGGGGCGTGTACCGGATGGCGGGCACGGCCGTGTGCTCCGAGCAGCAGGTGCTCGGCGCCGTACTGGCGGTGGGGGCCGGCGCGATGGCGTCGCACCGCTCGGCGGCTTGGGTCTGGCGGCTGGCCGACGACCTGCGCCTCGAGGTGATGGCGCCGCGCCGGTCGCGTGTCCGCGGGGTGACGACGCATCTGGGGCCCGCCACGTTGCGGGCGGTGGTGCGCCGGGGGATCCCGTGCACCGACCCGCTGCGGACGGTGCTGGACCTCGCCGGCACGGGCGACGGGCGGCTCGTCACCCTCGCCCTCGACCGCGGCGTGGCCGACGGGCTGTTCACCGCGGCCGCCGTGGCTGCCGAGCTGGACCGGACGGCGGGCAAGGGGGTGCGGGGAGCCGGCGTGCTCCGGAGGGCCCTGCGGCAGCGGCTGGAGGCCGACGGGGAGCGGCCCAGCGTCCTGGAGAGCGCCATGGACCGCCTGGTGGTGCGCCACCGGCTGCCGCGGCCCTCGCGCCAGCACGAGGTGGGCGCCTTCCGGCTCGACTACGCGTGGCCCGACCGGCTCCTGGCGGTGGAGGTGGACGGGTACGGGCCGCACTCGTCCCGGGAGGCGTTCCAGTCGGACCGGGCCCGCCAGAACGCCCTGGTGCTGGCCGGGTGGACGGTGCTGCGCTTCACGTGGGCCGACGTGCGGGGCCGGCCGGCGGCGGTGGCGGCGGCCCTCAGGCGGGCGCTGGCAGCTTCTCGGCCCGCATGAACAGGAGGCGGGGGATGGTGGCGGCGGCGCGGTACTCGGGGGCCCGGGCCAGGAAGCCGGGGGGCGGGGCCGGCTCCTCCATGCGGGTGACGGCCAGGCCGGCGCCGGCCAGGGCGTTCACGTAGCGGGACAGGGGGCGGTGCACGAAGGGGATGAGCACCCCCTTCTCCACCTCCTCCAGGGTGGAGTCCTCGGCCAGGTAGGGGCCGATGCGCCAGTACTGCTCGTCCAGGATGTGGTCGTCGATCCACCCGCTGCCCGGGGTCTGGAGCAGGGGGTGGTTGAGGAAGAGCAGGAACCGCCCGCCGGCGGCCAGGACCCGGGCCGCCTCGGCCACGGCGGCGTCCG
This sequence comes from Acidimicrobiales bacterium, assembly GCA_050744905.1. GTDB lineage: Bacteria > Actinomycetota > Acidimicrobiia > Acidimicrobiales > DATLFN01. The sequence goes on along the minus strand of JBOGHR010000332.1, from coordinate 94 downwards.
GGTCGTCGATGTGCTCGAACACCAGGCAGGCGACGACGGCGTCGAAGGACCCGCCGGCGAAGGGCAGGGCGGCCGCCTCGGCCCGGGCGTAGGC
>JBOGHR010000331.1:0-4941 GCA_050744905.1 Acidimicrobiales bacterium | reverse complement strand
GGGCCGCCCGCCGCCGCCGCCCTGCTCGCCGACCTCCAGGGCGGCGGCCAGCGACTGCTCGGCCACGAACCCACGGTGGGCCTCGACGGCGGCGGCCACGTCGGCGGGGGCGGTGACGGCCAGCGCGATGCGGTCCGAGACGTGCAGGCCGGCGTCCTTGCGCGCCTCGTTCACCAGCCGGGCCACGTCGCGGGCGAGGCCCTCCGCCTCCAGCTCGGGGGTGAGGCGCACGTCCAGCGCCACCATCCCCGCCTCGCCGGGCAGGGCCCGGGCCGCCGAGGGGTCGCGGGGCACCAGGCGCAGCGTGTACTCGTCGTCGGCCAGCACCCGGCCCTCGACCTCGACCGAGCCGTCGTGGCGCCGGGCCCACCGCCCCTCGCGCACGGCCCGGATGATGCCCTGGACCCCGGCGCCGGCCCGGGGACCGAGCACGGCGGGCACGACCTGGAGGCGCATCTCGGCCAGGGCCCCGACGTCGGTGGTGAGGCGCACCTCCTTCACGTTGAGCTCGTCGGCGATGAGGGGCCGGTAGCCCGCCAGGGCGGGGGCGTCGGGGGCGGCGACGGTCAGCGACGCCAGCGGCAGGCGGGCCCGCAGGCCGCGCCCCTTGCGGACCGAGTGGCCGGCCGAGCACACGTCGCGCACCCGGTCCATGGCGGCCACCAGGGCGGGGTCGGCCGGCAGCTCGCCGGCCGCCGGCCAGTCCCGGAGGTGGACGCTGCGCCGCCCGGTCAGGCCCCGGTAGACGTCCTCGGCGACCAGTGGCAGCAGGGGCGCCGCCGTGCGGCACAGGACCTCCAGAAGCGTGTGCAGGGTGTCGAAGGCATCGGCGTCGCCCCGCCAGAACCGGTCCCGGGAGCGGCGGATGTACCAGTTGGTGAGGGCGTCGAGGAAGGCGTCGATCGCCCCGCAGGCGCCGGCCAGGTCGTAGGCGTCCATGCGCGCGGTGACGTCGTGCACCAGCTGGGCGCCCTTGGCCAGGGCGTAGCGGTCCAGCACGCCCGGCGCATCGGCCCGCCACTCGGCCCGTCGGCCGTCGGCGTTGGCGTAGAGGGTGAAGAAGTGCCAGGCGTTCCACACCGGGTGGATGACCTGGCGCACGGCGTCCTCGACGCCGGCCCGGGTGAACATCAGGTCCTGGCCCCGCAGCACGGCCGAGGAGAGCAGGAACCAGCGCACGGCGTCGGCCCCGTAGGTGGCGAACATCTCCTCGGGGTCGACGTAGTTGCGCAGGCGCTTGGACGCCTTGCGCCCGTCGTCGCCCAGCATCACGCCGTGGACCACGCAGGTGCGGAACGGTGCCGAGTCGAACAGGGCGGTGCCGAGCACGTGCAGGTTGTAGAACCACGCCCGCGTCTGGCCCACGTACTCGACGATGAAGTCGGCCGGGAAGTGGGACTCGAACCACTCCGCCGACTCGAACGGGTAGTGGACCTGGGCGTAGGGCATTGACCCCGACTCGAACCAGCAGTCGAGCACCTCCTCGACGCGCCGCATCCTCGAGCGGCCCGACGGGTCGTCGGGGTTGGGGCGGGTCAGGCCGTCGATGCCGGGCCGGTGGAGGTCGGTGGGGCGCACGCCGAAGTCGCGCTCGATCTCGTCGAGGCTGCCGTAGACGTCCACGCGCGGGAACGCCGGGTCGTCGCTCTTCCACACCGGGATGGGCGAGCCCCAGAACCGGTTGCGGGAGATCGACCAGTCGCGGGCGTTCTCCAGCCACTTGCCGAACGCCCCGTCGCCGATGTGCTCGGGCACCCAGGTGATCTGCTGGCGGTTGAGCTCGAGGGCCCGCTCCTTGATGGCGGTGACCTCGACGAACCACGAGCCGATGGCCCGGTACACCAGCGGGGTGTCGGTGCGCCAGCAGTGGGGGTAGCTGTGCTCGTAGCGCTCCTCGCGCACCAGCGCGCCGGCTGCCGCCAGGTCCTCCACGATGCGGGGGTTGGCGTCGAACACCTGGAGGCCCTCGTAGGGAGGCACCTCGGCGGTGAAGCGGGCGTGGATGTCGACGGGGACCACGACGGGGATCCCGCTGGCGTCGCCCAGGCGCTGGTCGTCCTCGCCGAAGCCGGGGGCGATGTGGACGATGCCCGTGCCGTCCTCGGTGCTGACGAAGTCGGCGGCGAGGACCCGGAAGGCGCCGGGCGTGCCGGCGAAGAACGGGAACAGCGGGGAGTAGGACCGGCCCACCAGGTCGGCGCCCCGGACCGAGCCGGCGCGCCGGGCCCCGGCCAGGTCCTCGGCGTAGGCGCCGGCCCTGGCCGCGCCCACGATGGTGCGCCGGCCGTCGGTCCCCTCGAGCACCGCGTACTCCACCTCGGGCCCTACGGCGAGGGCCAGGTTGGACGGCAGCGTCCACGGCGTGGTCGTCCACACCAGGGCGTCCTCGCCCGTGTCCAGCCGGAACCGCACCGTGACGGCGGGGTCGACGCGGGGGCGGTAGGCGTCGTCCAGGCGGGTCTCGAAGTTGGACAGGGGGGTCTCGCACTCCCAGCAGTAGGGCAGGACCTTGTAGCCCTCGTAGACCAGGCCCTTCTCCCACAGCCGCTTGAACGCCCACAGGACGCTCTCCATGTACGGCAGGTCGAGGGTCTTGTAGTCGCGGGAGAAGTCGACCCACCGGGCCTGGCGGGTGACGTAGGCCTCCCACTCCTTGGTGTAGCGCAGCACCGACGTGCGGCACGCCTGGTTGAACCGGTCGATGCCGTAGCCGGTGATCTCGACGTGGCCGCTGATGCCGAGCTCCTTCTCGGCCTCCATCTCGGCCGGCAGCCCGTGGCAGTCCCACCCGAACCGGCGGTCGACCCGCCGGCCCCGCATGGTCTGGTACCGGGGCACGGCGTCCTTCACGTAGCCGGTCAGCAGGTGGCCGTAGTGGGGCAGGCCGTTGGCGAACGGCGGGCCGTCGTAGAACACGAACTCGTCGTCGCCCGCCGGGCGCTGGTCGATCGACGCCCGGAAGGTGTCGTCGGCGGCCCAGAAGTCCAGGACCCGCTGCTCCAGGGCGGGCAGGTCGGGCTGGCGGGGGACGTTCGGGTACGGCGGCACCACGTCACTCTAGGGATCGCGACACCCGACGGAGCCCGGTCGGGACGGTGGCATGGCAAGCTGGGCCGGTGACCGGGGACGTGTTCGACGTGAGCGCCGACGGCTCGGCGGTGCTGCGGCTCCACGTCGTGCCCGGCGCCGGGCGGACGGCGGTGACCGGCCGCCACGGGGGCGCCCTCAAGGTGCGGGTGGCGGCGGCGCCGGAGCGGGGCCGGGCCAACGAGGCGTGCCTGGCCCTGGTGGCGGCCACCCTGGGGGTGGCTCCCGGGCAGGTCGAGCTGGTGGGCGGGCCGGCCAGCCGGTCCAAGCGGGTCCGGGTCAGCGGCGTGGAGCCGGCCGAGGTGCGCCGGCTGCTGGCCGCCGCCCTCGCGGGCCCGGGCGGCGGCGGTCCCCCGGACACCCGTCCGGCCGGGAATGCGGGGCCGGTCCGCGGCGTTCGGTAGGGCCTTCCCCCCTCGCGGGGCGCATGGTACGGTCCCCAACCCACCCGACGAGCCGGAGACCTCGGTTGACCAGAGCCGCCAAAGCCGTCGACGCCGCCAAGGACCTCGGCAGGAAGGTCGCGGCCGCCGAGAAGGGCAAGGCGGCCGAGGCCGGCGCCCCGCCGCCCCCGGCGGCCAAGGGGGCCAGGAAGGCGTCCGCCCGGGACAAGGCGCCGGCCGACAAGTTCCTCCACGAGCAGCACGCCCTCCTCGAGCAGGAGCGGTCGGTCTACGAGGAGCAGGCCGCCTCGCTCAAGGAGCAGGCCGACCAGATGGCCCAGGAGATGGAGCCGGGCGACATCCAGTTCGACGACGAGTCGGGCGAGGGCGGCACGGCGAACATCGACCGGGAGCGGGACCTCGCCCTGTCGGCCCAGGCCCGGGCGGCGGTGGACGAGATCGACCACGCCATCGCCAAGATGGGCGCCGGCACCTACGGCCGGTGCGAGGGCTGCGGCCAGCCCATCCCCAAGGCCCGCCTCAAGGCGCTGCCCCACGCCCGCCTGTGCGTGGCGTGCAAGAGCGGGGGCCTGTCCCGGCGCTGAGCGCCCCCGCTCTGCGCCGCCCGTCCCGCCCGCTGGCGTGGGGCGGCGCCGCCGCCGCCGTGGTGGTCGCCGTGGACCAGGCGACCAAGAGCTGGGCGCTCGCCGCGCTGGCCGACGGCCCCGTGGACGTGGTCTGGACGCTGCGGCTGAACCTGTCGTTCAACACCGGCGCCGCCTTCGGCATCGGCCGGGGCGTGGCGCCCCTGCTGGTCGCCGCCGGGGTGGTCGTGCTGGTCGTGCTGATCGCCGCCGGGCGGTCCAGCGCCACCACCCCGACGGCGGCGGTGGCCCTCGGGCTGGTGGTGGGAGGAGCGGCCGGCAACCTGGCCGACCGGCTCCTCCGCGACCACGGCGGCGCCGTGGTCGACTTCATCGACCTCCAGTGGTGGCCGGTGTTCAACGTGGCCGACGCGGCCATCACCTGCGGCGCGGCCCTGCTGGTGGTCGCCGGCGCCCGGGGCGAGCGGCCGCCCCCCGGCGCGCCGCCGCCCGAGGACCGGTGAGGGACGTGGTGCCCGCCGCCCTGGGAGGCGAGCGGGTGGACAAGGTCGTCGCCCTGCTCACCGGCCTGGCCCGGGCCGACGTCGCCCGCCTGGTCGAGGAGGGCGGCGTGCGCGTCGGCGGCCGGCCCGTCGCCAGCCGCAGCCGGCGCCTGGCCGAGGGCGACGAGCTGGAGGTGGACGTTCCCGAGGCCCGCCCGGCCGCCGGCGTCGCCCCCGACCCGACGGTGGCGGTGGCCGTCGTGTACGCCGACGACGCCGTGGCCGTGGTCGACAAGGCGGCCGGCGTGGTCGTGCACCCGGGAGCGGGGCAGGCCGGGGGCACGCTGGCGGCCGGCCTGGTGGCCCGCTGGCCGGAGCTGGCCG
>JBOGHR010000330.1:0-2272 GCA_050744905.1 Acidimicrobiales bacterium | reverse complement strand
CCCGCCGGCTCACCGTGCGGGCGTGGCTGCCCGACGACCCCTACCCGCTGGCCCTGGTCGAGGATCGCCCCGAGGGCGCTCTGTCGCCGGCCACGGCCGAGCACCTGGCCGTGGCCGAGGCGGCCGTGCGCCGGGCGCTGGGCCTGGCCGGCGAGCTGGGCGAGGCGGTGGCGCCCGCCACCGTCGAGGTCCACCCCGACCCGGCGGTGGCGGCCTGGCAGCTGGCCGCGGTGGCGCCGCTCGGGCCCGTCGACCACCAGCGCCTGCTCGAGATCGACGACGCGGCCGCGCGCCTCAACGTGCTCACCGCCCTCGCCACCGACGCGTCGGCTCTGCTTGCGTACCGGTTGTCAGGGGGATAAGCAGTTCCGCCGATGACCGCGACCCGTGAGACCGCGCGCCCGGGGGCCAAAGGCCTGCCGACGCTGGCCGCCGAGCTCTGGGAGCTGGTCGTCACCTACGCCAAGCAGGAGACGGTGGTCCCCGTCAAGGGCCTGGCCCGGTTCGTCGCCATCGGGCTGGCCGGCTCGGCCCTGCTCTCGATCGGGCTCCTGCTGCTGGTCCTCGCCCTGCTCCGGGCCCTCCAGACCGAGACCGGCACCACCTTCGACGGCAACTGGTCGTGGGCGCCCTACCTGGTCACGCTGGCGGCCTGCCTGGTCGTGGCCGGCCTGGCGGTCCGGGCGGTGACGGCCCACAAGCGCCGGGCGGAGCGCAAGGGGACGCTCCGCTGATGGCGGTGGACGCCGACCGGCCGGTCACCCGAGCGACCATCGAGGCCAAGCTGCGGGAGATCCGCGGCGAGGTGGAGACGACCACCGACTCGGCGCGCCCCTATGCCGTCGTGGCCGGCATCGCCGCCGCCGTGGTCGTGGTGGGCGTCGCCTACCTGCTCGGCAGGCGCAAGGGCAGGAAGCGGACCACCGTGGTCGAGGTCCGGCGGGTCTGAGGTGGCCAGGCCGATCCGCCGGCTCGTGATGGCGAAGGCGGTGCGGGACGGCCTCCTCGGCGGCAGCCGCTTCTGGACGGTGGTGGGTACGCTGGGGATCGCCATGCGGGTGCTGAGGAAGGTCGCCGGCGACGAGCCAGAGGTCGTGTACCGCGAGCGGCTGAGCCCCGGCGAGACGCTCCTGATCAGCCACGAGCGCGGGGCCGAGGTGGTGCGGCGCCGCCGGTGAGGGTGCTGCTGCGCAACCCGCGGCGCGAGCTGGACGTGGCCGGGCCGGTGGCCGTCTCCGCCCTCCTGGAGCGTCTCGACATCAACCGGGAGTCGGTCCTCGTCATCCGGGCCGACACCCTGGTGACGGGCGACGCCGTGCTGGGCGACGACGACGTGGTCGAGATCCGCCCGGTCATCTCCGGAGGCGCCCGATGAGGTGCCGGCGGTGCCGGGAGCCGGCCGTGATCGAGGTGCGGCGCCACAACGCGGGGTTCTGCGGCGCCTGCTTCCTGCACCACTGCCGTGAGCAGGTGCGCCGGGCGATCCACGAGCACCGCATGATCGCACCCGGCGAGCGGGTGCTGGTGGCGGTGTCGGGCGGCAAGGACTCGCTCGCCCTGTGGGACATCCTGGTCGACCTCGGCCACGACGCCGACGGCCTCTACCTGGGCCTGGGCATCGGCGGGTACAGCGCGTCGTCGGCCGAGCACGCCCGCGCCTTCGCGGCACGGCGGGGGGCCCGGCTGGTGGAGATCGACCTGCCGGCCGACCTGGGCTTCGACATCCCCGAGGGGTCCCGAGCGGCCCACCGGGTGCCCTGCTCGGCCTGCGGCCTGTCGAAGCGCCACCTGTTCAACTCGGCCGCCGTCGACGGCGGCTACGACGCGGTCGCCACCGGCCACAACCTCGACGACGAGGCCGGCGTGCTGTTCGGCAACGTGCTGCGGTGGAACACCGAGTACCTGGGCCGCCAGCTGCCCGTCCTGCCCGCCGGCAGCGGCTTCGTCCGCAAGGTGAAGCCGCTCGTGCGCCTGGGGGAGCGGGAGACGGCCGCCTACTGCGTCCTGCGGGGCATCGACTACATCGTCGAGGAGTGCCCGATGGCCGAGGGCAACCGCCATCTGGGCTACAAGGAGGCGCTCAACGTCCTGGAGGAGCGCTCGCCGGGGACGAAGGCGGCGTTCTACCTGGAGTTCCTCGACAAGGCGTCCCACCTGTTCACGCCCCGGGCCGAGGCCGAGAAGGCCGGGCTGCGCCGGTGCTCGTCCTGCGGCGCCGCCACCACGGGCGACGTCTGCGCGTTCTGCAAGCTGCGGGCGCGCGCCACCGCCG
>JBOGHR010000329.1:0-3135 GCA_050744905.1 Acidimicrobiales bacterium | reverse complement strand
TCTCCCGCCGGCGCCGGCCGCCCCGAGCGCGCCGACCACCGGTCGACTACGGCCAGCGCCTACTCGGCGGGCCTGACCGGCGTCAGCCTCACCAACGAGGAGCTGGCCAACGCCACCGGGCTGGCCTACGAGCGCATCCGCGAGCTGGAGCGGTACGGCTTCATCGCCGGCCGGCCGGTGGCCGGCACCACCTACTACGACGAGGAGGCCATGGTGGTCGCCAACCTCGCCGTCGGCTTCGCCCGCTTCGGCATCGAGGGCCGCCACCTGCGGATCTACAAGAACTCGGCCGAGCGGGAGGCGGGCCTGTTCGAGCAGATCGTCACCCCGCTGCTCAAGCAGCGCAACCCCGAGGCGCGCCGCCAGGCCCAGCAGGCCCTCGAGGACCTCACCCAGCTCGGCCAGAGCCTGCGGGCGGCCGTGCTGCGCCAGGCCGTCCGGCGACTCTCGGGCGGGTGAGCCCGGCCCGCGTCCTGATCTCCGCCGACGAGCTGCGGGCCGGCGTGCGCCGCCTGGCCGCCGAGCTGTCGGCGGCCTACGACGACGGCGTGGTGCTGGTGGCCGTGCTCAAGGGGAGCGTCCCCTTCCTGGCCGACCTCGTCCGCGCCCTGACCGTCGCCCCCGAGGTCGACTTCCTCGCCATCTCGTCCTACGCCCCCGACACCGGCCGGGTGCGCATCGTCAAGGACCTGGACCTCGACATCGCCGGCCGCGACGTGGTGCTGGTCGAGGACATCGTCGACACCGGCCTGACCCTCACCTACGTGCTGGGGGAGCTGGCCCGCCGGGGGCCCCGCTCGCTGGAGGCGTGCGCCCTGCTGGACAAGGCGACCCGGCGCATCGTTCCCACCCCGGTGCGCTTCCTCGGCTTCACCGTGGGCGACGACTTCGTGGTGGGCTACGGGCTCGACTTCGCCGAGCGCTACCGCAACCTCGACCTGGTCGCGGCGGGCGACCTGGCCGCCCTCCGGGCCGACCCCGACGCACACGTGAACGAGTTCTACGCACGGTAGGGTGGTTTTCATGGTGGAGATGCACCTCGCCGCGGTCAGGGTGGAGCTGCCCACCAACAACCCCGTCGTGCTGCTCCAGGAGGCGGAAGGCTCCCGGCGGACGCTCCCGATCTTCATCGGCGCCCCCGAGGCCACGGCCATCGCCTTCGCCCTCCAGGGCGTCGTCCCGCCCCGGCCGATGACCCACGACCTCATGCGCGACGTCCTGGCCGCCCTGGGCGCCACCCTCGAGCGCGTGGTGGTCACCGAGCTGCGCATGGGCGAGGACGGCCGCAGCGGCACCTACTACGCCGAGCTGCACCTCAAGCAGGGCGGCGAGAGCCGCATCGTGTCGAGCCGGCCGTCGGACGCCATCGCCCTCGCCGCCCGCATGGGCACGCCCATCTTCGCCGAGGAGGAGCTGCTCGACGAGGCGGGGATCGTGATCGACGCCGAGGAGGACGACGACACGCCTCCCGACGAGCTGGTCACCCAGTTCCGCCAGTTCATCGAGGGCATCCGCCCCGAGGACTTCAGCTCCTAGGCCTCCACCCGGGCCACGAGCTCTCGCCGTGTTCGCAGCGGCAAGGTCCGTGGCCGCACTCGCCGCCGGAGGCCGGCCTCGGCCGGCGATGGTCGCACCTTGCCCTCACACTGGTGTAATTTCGGGACTGTGACGTCGCGTCGCGGCGACCGCGCCGGAGACGCCGGCCGGGTCGGCACTGGAGGGCGCTTCCCCATGCCTGAAGACGGTTACCGAGGTCCCCAGGTCTGCAAGATCGTCGGCATCACCTACCGCCAGCTGGACTACTGGGCGCGCACCGACCTGCTGCGGCCCTCCATCAGCGAGGCGCGGGGGAGCGGCACCCAGCGGATCTACTCCTACCGCGACCTGCTCGAGCTGAAGGTCATCAAGCGGCTCCTCGATGCCGGGGTCTCGCTCCACTCGGCCCGGCGGGCCCTGGAGGTCCTGCGCCGCGGCGGCGTCGACGTCGCCACCGCCAACCTGGTGCTCAACGGCGCCCAGTCGGTGCTGGCCACCTCGGGCGAGGAGATCATCGACCTGCTCAGGGGCGGCCAGGGCGTGCTCAACATCGTCCCCCTGGCCGGGGTGGTGGAGGAGCTCCAGGCCGCCATCACCGACCTGGCGCCCGGCACCGCGAAGGCGTCGCCGGCCCCCGGCGGGCGCGACCAGGGCGGTGGCCTGCCCCGGGCCGGAGCCGGGGGATAGGCCCGCTGGACTGGCCGCCGCCGCTGCCGCACGAGCGCACCCGCTTCGCCCACAACTCGGAGCGGCAGTTCGCCAAGCTGCTCGACTTCTACGGCATCGCCTGGGAGTACGAGCCCACCGAGTTCACCCTGGCCCGGGACCGGGCCGGGCGGGCCGTGCAGGCGTTCCGGCCCGACTTCTACCTCCCCGCCTACGACGTCTACATCGAGATCACCACCCTGAACCAGAAGCTGGTCACCAAGAAGAACGCCAAGGTGCGCCGCCTGCGGGAGCTGCACCCCGAGGTCAAGGTGAAGGTGTTCTACCAGCGGGACTACCTGAACCTGCTGGTGAAGTACGGCCTCGAGGAGCCGGCCCAGTTGAGCGACGTCCCCCTCGACGACCGCGAGCCCCGTCCCCTCGACTTCGCCGTCGGCGACTGAGCGACTGCACCGAGCCGGCTCACCCCTACGCTGGCCCGGTGGCCGTCCCGTCCCTGCGCCGCTCTCCCCTCGACGCCGCCCACCGCCGGCTCGGGGCGCGCATGGTCGGCTTCGGCGGGTGGGAGATGCCGCTTTCCTACCCCGCCGGCACCCTGGCCGAGCACCGGGCGTGCCGGGCGGCGGCGGTCGCCTTCGACGTCAGCCACCTGGGCACCGTCCGGGTGGAGGGGCCGGGCGCCCCCGGCCACCTCAACGGCGTGCTCACCAACGACCTCGGCCGCATCGGCCCGGGCCGTGCCCAGTACACCCACCTGCTCGACGACGCCGACGGCTCGGTGGTGGACGACATCATCGTGTGGTGGCGGTCGGGGGACCGCTTCGACGTCATGCCCAACGCCTCCAACACCGCCAGCGTCCGGGCCGCCGTGGGGGGAGAGGACGTGACCGGGGCGCGGGCCGTCGTCGCCGTGCAGGGGCCGCGGGCCCGGGC
>JBOGHR010000328.1:0-1670 GCA_050744905.1 Acidimicrobiales bacterium | reverse complement strand
GGCCCACGAGCAGCGACGCCGTCCGCCCGACGGCGTCCGCCCCGGCGCCGCGGTGGGGAAGCTGGGGCAGGTGGGGCAGGTCGCCGAGCTCGCCGAGCACGACCCGCGCCGCCTCGACCGGGTCGGTCCCCGGGAAGGGGCCGAGGCCGCTGGCCGAGCCCGGCGGCCACGGCAGGGTCCAGTCGGCCACCGCGGGAGGCTACGGGTTCCCGCTCTCCGGGAGTAGATAGGTCACCGGAACGGAGACCTATCTACTCGGGAGGGCCAGGGGATGGACGCGCCGGTGATCCGCCGTCGGGTGGTGGTCGAGGGTCGGGTGCAGGGCGTGTTCTACCGCGACGCCTGCCGGAGGGAGGCGGTGGTGGCGGGCGTGGCCGGGTGGGCCAGGAACCTCGACGACGGCCGGGTGGAGGTCGTGGCCGAAGGCGCGCCCGAGGCGGTGGAGCGCCTGGTGTCGTGGTGCCGGCGGGGGCCGTCGCATGCCCTCGTCACCGCCGTGCACGTCCGCGACGAGCGGGCCGAGGGCGTGCGGGGGTTCTCCGTGCGCTGATCTCGTCCCCACCGCGGGCACGGCGGCGGCTGCCCCGTTACCATCGACGACGTGGAGCGGCTATCCGACCAAGCCGTCGAGGCGGCGGCGTCCGGCCTCGGCTGGGAGCGACGGGGCGACCGCCTGGTGCGCGTCGTCGAGCGCAAGGACTTCGGCCAGGCGATGGAGTTCGTCAACACCGTCGCCCAGCTGGCGGAGGCGGCCAACCACCACCCCGACATCACCATCCGGTGGAACACCGTCGAGCTGGTCCTGTGGACCCACACGGCCGGCGGCGTCACCCAGGCCGACGTCGACATGGCGGGGGCCATCGAGGGCCTGCTCGGCTGAGGGAGGGGCGTGCCGCTCGCCGCCGGTGCCCCGGCGCCGCCGTTCGAGCTGCCCGACGGCACGGGGGCCCCCCGGTCGCTGGCGCAGCTCACCGCCGCCGGCCCCGCCCTGCTGGCGTTCTTCAAGACCAGCTGCCCGACGTGCGGCCTGGCCTTCCCGGTGGTCGGCGAGCTGGAGCGCCGCTACGGCGGCGCCGTCCCGGTGGCGGCCGTGACCCAGACCCCGCTGGCCGCCGCCCTCCCGTGGCTGGAGGAGCACCGGTTCGCGGGGCCGGTGCTCGACGACGAGCGGGGCCGGTTCTCGGTGTCCGCCGCCTACCAGGTCCGGTCGGTGCCGACGCTCGTGCTCGTCGACGGCGGTCGGGTGGTCGCCACCAGCGAGGGCTGGGACCGCGACCGGATGAACCGGTGGGCGAGCGACCTCGGCGCCCTGACCGGCCGCCCCGCCCCGCCGGTGACCACCGAGGGCGACGGCCGGCCCGCCTACAAGCCGGGCTGAGGGTCGCGGTCGCGCCACTCGGTCTGAGTGGGCCACGGGCACGGGTGGCGGGCGTAGGGCCAGGGCGCGGCCCCCGGCCCGCCGTCGGGGCCCGTCGGTAGCCTGACCGCGCCGTGGGCCCCCCTCTCGTCGCCGTCGCCGCGTACCACCTCGCCGCCGGCCGGGTCGTGGACTGGGCCCGGGGGGGCTACGCCGTCCCCGAGGGCTACGTCGCCTGCCTGCGCCGCGCCGGGTGCCGCCCCCTGCTCCTGCCGCCGGCCCCCGACGTGCCCGCCGGCGAGCTGCTCGCGCC
>JBOGHR010000327.1:0-8481 GCA_050744905.1 Acidimicrobiales bacterium | reverse complement strand
CTGACAGCCCCGTAGTACCTGCGAAACCGCCGAACAACGCCGTGCAAGCGGCAGCGGAGGTGGTGGAGGAAAGGGGGCTGGCCAAGGAGAACACGGCCAGCACAACACGCCCCGGACGCAGTGCCGGGCGAGGCGTGTCAAGCGGGTTGGACCGTGTGCGTGAAATTGCACGAAGAGAAAAGGATGCACGGTTCACGGCGCTGCTGCACCACGTCGACGTCGACCGCCTCCGAGCGGCCTACTGGGCGATCCGCCCTCAGGCCGCACCGGGGGTGGACGGGGTGACGTGGGCCGAGTACGGCCAGGACCTGGAGGCCAACCTCCAGGACCTGCACGCTCGGGTCCACAGCGGCGCTTACCGGGCAAGCCCGTCACGGAGGGTGTACATACCGAAAGCCGACGGCCGCCAACGGCCGCTCGGGATCGCCACGGTGGGGGACAAGGTTCTCCAGCGGGCGGTCGTTGAGGTGTTGAACGCCGTCTACGAGGTGGACTTCCTCGGCTTCTCCTACGGGTTCCGGCCCGGGCGCGGCCCGCATGATGCGTTGGACGCGCTCGCCACCGGGATCAAGCGGAAGAAGGTGAACTGGGTGCTCGACGCGGACATCCGCGACTTCTTCACCAGTCTCGATCACGACTGGCGGGCGAAGTTCCTTGAGCACCGGATCGCTGACAAACGGGTCCTGCGCCTCATCCGCAAGTGGGTGGGCGCGGGAGTTCTGGAGGACGGAGCGTGGGCGGCGAGTGAGGTCGGGGCGCCCCAAGGGGCATCAGCCTCGCCCCTGCTCGCCAACGTCTACCTCCACTACGTCCTCGACCGGTGGGCCCGGCAGTGGAGGAGGCGGCACGCCCACGGTGACGTGGTCATCGTGAGGTTTGCTGACGACTTTGTGGCCGGGTTCGAGCATGAAGATGACGCCAGGCGGTTCCTCGCCGACGTAAGCGAGCGGTTCGCCACGTTCGGCCTGGAGCTGCATCCCGACAAGACGCGCCTCATCGAGTTCGGGCGGCGTGCCGCACGGGCACGAGCGGCGCGAGGCGTTGGGAAGCCCGAGACGTTCGACTTCCTCGGCTTCACGCACATCTGCGGGAAGACGAAGAACGGATGGTTCTGGCTCAAGCGCATCACCATCTCAAAGAGGATGCGGGCCAAGCTGAGCGAGATCAACGTCTCGCTCAAGCAACGCCGGCATCAGCCCATCCCCGTGCAGGGGCAATGGCTGGCGAGTGTGGTCCGAGGCCACCTCGCCTACTACGCCGTGCCCGGCAACACCGACGCCGTGGCGGCCTTCCGCACCCAGGTCGGGCGGCTCTGGTTCAAGGCGCTGCGGCGCCGCAGCCGGCGCAATCGCCTCAACTGGACGAGGATGAGCCGCCTCGTCACCCGGTGGCTGCCAGCAGCCCGCGTGATGCACCCGTTCCCCGAGGTGCGGTTCGACGTTCGTATCCAAGGCAGGAGCCCAGTGCGTTAGGAGCGCACGCTGGGGTCTGCACGGGGGGCCGCCCGCAAGGGCGGTCCCTACCGTGATCGAGCTCGCCGCTGGCGCGGATGACGCGGTTGCGTTCATGCTTGGCGTGGCGGCGGGCGAGATAGACGAAGAAGCGGCGGAGGAGTGGATAGGCGCTCGAATCTCGAGTTCGTGAGCTGCAGGTTCATCCCAACTCGATCCGTGTCCGCAACGGGACGATCGCCCCTCCGACACGCTGGCGGTGGCGCGAAAGCGCAGGTGTGCGTTCAGCAGCTCGGGCGCCGTGAGCACGACGTTGTCCTCATGACGTAGCCGAACGCCACCGAGCTGACAGAAGGCGTGGATCATGCCTCAGTAGTGGTTGAGCTCGGCGGGCACGCCCGGCGTTCTTGCAGGCAGCGGCGTGGACCTGGCCCTTGTCACGGAGCAGGTCGAATTCCGCGGCGATGTGGTCGCCGGTGGCAAGCCACTCAGGTCATCGGCGCGGAATGGCGAGGCGTGGGGTTGTCGGTCGTCGGGGCGCCGGAAGTAGTTCCGATCCCCCGACCGCTGTGACGACGGTCGTGGCCGTCCGTCCGCGACGTGCCGGTCGGTGACGCGTCGGGCGAGCACGGCAGACTACCCGGCCATCCTCACCCTTGTCGTGAGCGGCCCTCACGTGCCCCGTTCCGAAGCCGCAGCCGCCCTGATATCGTGTGACGGGTATCATGATATCGCCCTAGGAGGTGGTCATGACACGCACCCTTGTGGATATCGATGACGACGCCCTGGCGGCGGCGGCAGCAGAGCTCGGTACGTCGACGAAGGTCGAGACGGTGAACCGGGCTCTTGCGGAGATCGCAGCCCGACCCCGGCGGCTCGCCGCCCTCGAACGGCTCCGCACTGCTGAGGACGACCTCGGCGACACCGACATCATGCACGGAGCATGGCGGTAGGCAGGCACCTGGCGGACAAGTCGGCCTTCGAGCAACAGCGCCACAGCGACGTCGCCGCCGGTCTGCTTCGTGCCCTGGCCGCCGACGGGGCGCTCTACATGAGCGAGATCGTTGCCCTCGAACTCCTCTACTCCGCCCGCAACCCCGACGACTACGAGGCTCGTTGGGGCGACCTGAGGACCCTGCCGTGGCTGTCGCGCACCGAGGCGGTGGCGGCGCGAGCGCTGGACATCCAGCGTCAGCTGGCCGGCATGGGACAGCACCGGCGTCCGATCCCCGACCTGCTCGTCGCGGCGACGGCGATCGAGCACGACGCCACGGTCCTGCACTACGACCACGACTTCGACGTCATCGCCGAAGCAACCGGGCTCTCCACCCGTTGGATCATCCCGCCCGGCACTGGCCACGGCGGCACCAGAGGCAAGGGATAGTGGTCATCGTGATCGGAGGAGGGCAGTGATCACCAACGAGGTGCAGTCCCGCGCCACCAGCGTGCACCTGGAACGGTTCGAGGAGGCGGCCCGCAACCTGGAGGCCCAGCTCGGTGGCACGCCGTCGAAGTTGGCGTACCTCGAGCTCGTGCCGTCCGGGCCCAGGCCGGCGATCTTCGAGCCGAGCTGGACGACTACGAGCGCCTCCGACCGGGCACGGTGTCGTCCGAGTATGTGGAGACCAGCCCGTGCGCAGACCCGTGACGCAGCCCGGGTCAGACTGGCAGCGTGGGCGCGGCCGACGATCTCGCTGCCCGGCTGCTCGCCTCGATCGGTGACGCCGTGTTCGAGGACGCTACGGCCTTGGCCGACCCGCCTGCGCCTCGCGTCTCCTGGATCGACCTGCAGGCCGAGGTGGTGGCCCTCGCACCGTCGCTGAGCGTCGAGGAGCGCAAGGGAGTGGCGCGTGCCCTGCTGCGGGCGGTGCTCGATCAGCCGTCGTACGGGCCCACGAACCGGCTCGAGAGAAAACCGAGGCTGCCCTGGTAGCCGGGGCAGGGCGATGAAGTCCCGCCGCAGCGGAGGACCGCGATGGTCGTGGGCCGGCTACGCGACGGCAGCGGCGAACTGCGCGTAGAGATCGCCGGGGAGCGGGTGATGCAGCTCCCAGGTGATGGCCATCGGCTTCTCGCCGACGTGACCGCGGTAGGTGGCGGGCCCCAGGAACCAGAACGAGCGGTCGTCGGCTCGGAGGCGGGCGAACAGGAGGATCGCCCGGCCGTCGCGCTCATGGTTGCGGTACCGGAGGCCGGCGGGGCTGTCGGCCCTCGTGATCGACTGGCTCTCCCAGTGGATGAGCGAGCGGCTGATGGCGTAGTCGCGATAGCGCGTCGTCGGGGAGAAGGTCCCGCTGGTCTTGTCGAGCGTGAACGCGAAGAGATCAGCGTTGGCCGCCTTCGCGTCGTAGACCCCGCTCTGCCAGGCGGCGATCCTGGCCCCCGATCCGAGGCCCATGGCGGCCAGGATCTCGATGCGGCTGTAGCGGGCGTGGACCTGTAGCGGCGCGTCGGGATGGGTGTGGAGCGGAGCGTGGACGTGATCGACGCGCCCGTCGAGCACCGCCAGCAGTTCCCGCAGCTCCGCCCGGACCTGCGGGTGGGCCCAGACCACGTCGATCGCCTCCTGGAGCGATGTGTCCCTGTCGATCGCCCGGTCGGCGACCTGAGCCACGAGCATGCGAAGCAACCAACGCTCGCGCTCGGAGGCCGACCCGACCGGCGGTGGCTCCGGCTCCGCCAGTAGGCGCCGATACGTCGCGATCCGCTCGTGGTCGTCGATGTGGAGGAGCCGGCCCATCGCCCGGCGCAGGACGGCCTCGTCGGGGCCCGCGGCGAGCACCGGCGCGCCGGCGGCCTGCCGGAGGTCCGACCAGCACCTCCCTCCGTCGTAGACGTCATCGAGGTCGAGGCCCGACTCGTGGAGGAAGCCGTCGAGGCCGAGGTCGGGCGCGTCCCGCCGCAATGAACGCAGCTCGTCGACCTTGGCGGGCCATCGCGTCGGGATCGCCTCTCGCAGGCTTCGCAGCACGATCTCCGTGGCCTTCTGATCGAGCTGCATGTTGCAGCCGGCCGGCAGGAACGGGAACCGGAGCCGGACGGCTCGCTCGACGTCGCGCCGGGTACCGCCGAGTAGCGCGCGGAGGCGGCGGTCGAACCGGAACTCGCGCCGGTGGGTACCGACGAAGTCGAGCACCGTGCAGAACGGCTTGCCCTTCGCCTTCCGGAGGCCCCGGCCGAGCTGCTGGAGGAACAGCGTGGGGCTCTCGGTCGGTCGCAGCATGAGGACGGTGTCGACGTTCGGGACGTCGACTCCCTCGTTGAACAGGTCGACCGAGAACACGGCCCGCAGTCGTCCGTCGGCGAGGTCGCGCAACGCCGCCTCGCGCTCGGTCCAGGGGCTGTCGCCCCAGATGGCGACGGCCTCGATGCCGTGGCGAGTGAAGTGCCGGGCCATGAACCGTGCGTGCTCGACGCTCACGCAGAAGCCGAGGCAGCGCATCGCCCCCGGCTCGGCGTGCTCCGCGACCTGGTGGACGACCAGCCTGGCCCAGGCGTCGGAGCTGGTGTAGGTGTCGCTGAGCGCCTCCACGTCGTAACCCCGACCGCGACGCCAGGGGATGTCCCGTAGGTCGAGGCCGTCGTGGATGCCGAAGTAGAGGAACGGCGCCAGGTGCTGCTGGTCGATGGCGTCCCACAGCCGCAGCTCGGCGGCGATGCGGTCGTCGAACCAGTGCAGGACCGGCAGGCCGTCGCTGCGCTCGGGCGTGGCGGTGAGCCCGAGCAGCTCGACGGGGGCGAGGTGGTCGAGGACCCGGGTGTACGAGGCGGCTGCCGCGTGGTGGAACTCGTCGACGATCACGACGTCGAAGTGCTCAGGCGCAAGGTCGGCGAGGTCGCCGGCGTGGAGGCTCTGGATGGAGGCGAAGACGTGCTCGAAGCGGGTGGGCCTGGCCCCCCCGACCCACCTCTCGCCGAAGGTGGGCTCGCGCAGGGCGTACCGGAAGGTCGCCAGGCTCTGGTCGAGGATCTCCTCGCGGTGGGCGACGAACAGCAGCCGTGAGCGCGGGAGCTGCGGTCGGAGCCTGGCGTAGTCGAGCGCGGCCATCACCGTCTTGCCGGTGCCGGTCGCGGCGACCAGCAGGTTCCGATGGTGACCACGCCCACGGGACAGCTCGACGAGCTCCAGGAGGCGCTCCTGGAACGGCCAGGGCCGGAGCTCGATGGGGCTCAGGATCACCTGCGGTCCTCGATCGGGCCCACCGGCCCGGCCGGCCTCCTCGTCGAACTGGGTCGCGTCGTACGGGAGGAAGTCACCGTTCTGCCAGTAGCTGTCGAAGACGGCGCTGAACTTGTCCACGACGCCGGGGTTGCGCGCCGATGACGCCCTCACGTTCCACTCGAGACCGGTCACCTGGGCCGAGTGGGTGAGGTTCGAAGACCCGACGTACGCCGTGGAGAGCCCGGAGCGACGGTGGAACAGCCACGCCTTGGCGTGCAGGCGGGTCGTGCTGAGGTCGTAGGAGATCCGCAGCTCCGCCCCCAGGCCGGCCAGCTGGTCCAGGGCCCGCCGCTCGGTCGAGCCGGTGTAGGTCGTCGTCAGGACCCGGAGGAGCCGGCCCTCGCTGCAGTGACGGTGCAGGGCGTCCACCAGGGGGCTGATGCCGCTGCGCCGGATGAATGCCATCACGAGGTCGATGGAGTCCGAAGACTCGATCTCCGACCGGAGCTGGTTCCACAGGCTCGGCTCGCCTGGGGCATTGGTCAGCAGCGTGGTGTCGAGCAACGGGATGAGCGGTTCGTCGATTTCCTCCGGCCGACCGTCCGGCAGCCGGCGCATCACCGCATGGAGGACGGTCGCGGGATCAGCAGGGATGACGGCGGGGTCGACCGTCACCAGCTCCCCGAGACGATCGAGCAGGGCGCGGGCGACGCTCAACCCGACGCCGACCCGCTCCGCGTCACCCACGTCGGCGAGGGCACCTTCGATCTGCCTGCTCAGGTGCCAGGCGATCCGGTCGGGTGCCTCGGCGGCCCGCAGATCGCGGACCCGGGCCGGCCGGCGATCGGCCAGCGCGTCGAGCTGCGCCCTCAAGCCCTCGGTGACGAGGGCTTCGTAGAGCCCGGGCCCCAGCTCCTCCATGACGTGAAGCTAGGGGCTCGTCGCTGACCGTGCCGGGAGGTCCCGGCCGGGCCGGGCTCGATGAGCACGGGCGTCCCGGTTGCGGGAGCGTGCCGACCTTCGAGGGGCTCCTCCCTGACCGAGCCCCGGGGGCGGCGCCGAGCGCGTAGGTTCGATGCCCGTGGTCCAGGAACCCCGGTCGAGGCCCGCCGCTCGCGATCGCCTCGCGAGCCTGCTGGCCGGCCTCGGCGCCGCCGGGTCGTACTGCGCCAGTCGCACCGCGCCGACCGACGACCTGCACATCGAGGTGCGCGGCGTCGGAGCGCTGCGCCTCCCCGTGCCGAAGGAGCAGGCGCGCCGGCTCATCGGCGTCGCCAGGCCGGCACGGCACGGGTTGGGTGAGGCCACGCTCCTCGACCGGCGGGTGCGTGACACCTGGGAGGTCCCCAAGAGCCGCGTCAAGATCGACCAGAGGCGCTGGAGCAAGACGCTGCTGCCCGTGCTCGACGAGCTTCGAGCCGACCTCGGGCTGCCGGCCGGGTGCCGGCTCACGGCCGAGCTGCACGCCATGCTCGTCTACGCCCGGGGGCAGTTCTTCGTTCCGCACCAGGACACCGAGAAGTCCGACGGCATGGTGGGATCGCTCGTGGTCACCGTGCCGGCGGCGTTCACAGGGGGCGGGCTCGTCGTGACCCACGGCGCCGAGCGGGCGACCTACCGCTCGTCGAAGGAGAGGCTGTCCTTCGTCGCCTTCTACGCCGACTGCCGCCACGAGATCAAGCCCGTTCGCTCGGGCCACCGGATCGTGCTCACGTACAACCTCTCGGTTCGCGGCGACCCCGCGGGCACCATCCCGGAGGTCGCCCGCGGCACCGTCGACGCGCTGGCCGCATGCCTCCAGGAGCACTTCTCGACGCCGGTGCCCCCTCCCTCCTGGCGGCACGGCGCGGAGCCGTCGCCGCCGCCCGACCGCCTCGTCTACCTCCTCGACCACGAGTACACGCAGCGGGGCCTGAGCGGGGCCCATCTCAAGGGGGCCGACGCCACCCGCGCCGCGGCGCTGCGTTCGGCGGCCGAGCAGGCCGACTGCGAGGTCGTCCTGGCGCTGGCCGACATCAGCGAGACCTGGAACGCCTACGAGCCGGGCGGTTACGACCGGCCCTACCGGGGATGGCGGTACCAGCGGGACGAGGACGAGGCCGACCACGACGACGACCTGGACCAGGAGGGCGAGTACGAGCTGGAGGGGCTGATCGACTCGAGCATCAGCCTGGACCACTGGAGCGACTGGTCAGGCAGGCGTGCCGAGCGGATCGTCTCCTCGGTGGGCGACCACGAGGTGTGCGCCACGACACCGACGAACCTGTTCGAGCCGTACGCGTCCGAGTACGAGCCGTACATGGGCAACTACGGGAACACGCTCGACCGCCAGTACCGCCGGGCGGCCCTCGTCGTGTGGCCGCGCGGGAGGGCCTTCGCCGTGCGGGCCGAGGCGTCCCCGCGGTGGGCGCTCGGCGAGGTGGCCGCCCGGCTGAAGGCCGGCACGGTGGACGAGGCGCGCCGGATGGTCAGGATGCTGGAGCCGTCCTGGCCGACGACCGCCCGCGGCGAAGAGCGCGGACTGTTCACGCGCGCGGTGCGCGTCGCAGGCGGCCTCGACGACCCCGAGCTGGCCGCGGCGCTCCTGGCGCCGTTCCGTCTGGAGATGGCGTCCAAGAGCGACGCGCCCGGCCTCGCCGCGCTCGCCGACCGCTACGGCGACCGGTGGCTGGCGGCCGTGATCGCCGGGTGGTCCGGCGCCGATCGGCCCTGGGGCAGCGGTGGGGACCGCCCGTCGTGGGTCGCCGCTCTCCCTCGGCTGTGTGCCGCGCTGAGAGACCGTGGGACAGCGGGGACGGCGGCAGCCTCGCTGCTGGTCGGGGAGGCGCACGGATGGCTGGCGCGGGAGGTCGAGTCGCGGCGCCGCAA
>JBOGHR010000326.1:0-1814 GCA_050744905.1 Acidimicrobiales bacterium | reverse complement strand
GTCGGCGCCCGGGACGAGACGACCGGGCAGGGGATCGTGGCCTTCGTCACCCTGAAGGGGGGCGTCGAGGCCGACGACGCCCACGGCCAGGCGCTGCGCCGCCACGTGGCGGCGCGCATCGGCGCCATCGCCCGGCCCCGGACGATCGTCTTCACCGACGACCTGCCCAAGACCCGGAGCGGCAAGATCATGCGCCGCCTCCTGCGGGACGTGGCCGAGGGCCGGTCCCTGGGCGACACCACCACACTGGCCGACGCCGGCGTCGTCGAGGAGATCAAGCGCCGCGCCGAGGTCACCCCGGCGGAGGACTGACCTGGCCGCCGGCGCCTGGGCGGCGCCCGACAACTGGCGCTGGCGCGGGGACGAGGTCGAGCCCGGCCCCACCGTGGTCTTCGACATCGACGGCGTCCTGTCGGACGCCGCCAGCCGCCAGCACTACCTGGAGTCCGACCGGCGCGACTGGGAGGGGTTCTTCGACGCCTGCGGCGACGACCCCCTCATCGAGGAGGTGGCCCGGCTGCTGGAGCTGCTGGCGCCCGACCTGCGCATCGTCATGCTCACCGGCCGCCCGGTGCGCGTCCAGCCCCAGACGCTGGCCTGGCTGGAGCGCTACGCGCTGCGCTGGGACGTGCTGATCATGCGCGACTACGGCGACTACACGGCGGCCCGCGACTTCAAGCGATCG
The DNA here is from genome assembly GCA_050744905.1 of Acidimicrobiales bacterium. Classification (GTDB taxonomy): domain Bacteria; phylum Actinomycetota; class Acidimicrobiia; order Acidimicrobiales; genus DATLFN01. The sequence goes on along the minus strand of JBOGHR010000326.1, from coordinate 1,129 downwards.
ACGGTGGCCGACCTGCGCCGGCTCGGGTTCGACCTGCGGCTGGCCTTCGAGGACGACCGGCGCAACCTGGAGATGTTCCGGGCCGAGGGCGTCCCCTGCGTCTACATCCACTCCGGCTACTACGACTGAGGTGGAAGCGCTCGTCGACCATGGCCCACCCGGCCGCCGGGAGGAACACGGGGCCGGGCGGCGAACGTTGAACGGGGTGACATGAACAAGAACACCTTCAAGACCACCGTCCTGCTCGCCGGCATCGGCGGGCTCCTCGTGGCCGTGGGCTCCGTCCTGGGCGGGCAGGGGGGCGCCGTGATCGGGCTCGCCCTCGGCGTGGCCATCGTCGGCTTCTCCTACTGGAAATCCGACAAGCTGGCCATCAAGGCGGCCCGGGCCGTCCCGGTGAGCGAGGCCCAGTCCCCCGAGTACTACCGCATGGTGCGGGAGCTGACCCAGCGGGCGGGCATGCCCATGCCCAAGCTCTACATGACGCCGGACATGCAGCCCAACGCCTTCGCCACCGGCCGCAACCCCCAGCACGCCGCCGTCGCCGTCACCCAGGGCATCGTGCAGATGCTCGGCTGGGGGGACGAGCTGCGGGGCGTGCTGGCCCACGAGATCAGCCACGTCGGCAACCGCGACATCCTCATCGGCTCGGTGGCCGCCGCCATCGCCACCGGCATCAGCTTCATCGCCAACATGGCCATGTGGGGTGCCATGTTCGGCGGGCGTGACGACGACGAGGGGGCCAACCCGGTCGTCCTCCTGCTCACCGCCCTGCTCGCCCCAATGGCCGCCGGCCTGCTCCAGATGGCGCTCAGCCGCAGCCGGGAGTTCGAGGCCGACCGCTCGGGCGCCCGCCTGATCGGCGACGGCGAGGCCCTGGCCCGGGCGCTGGAGAAGATCGAGCACTACGCCAAGGCCATCCCGATGCCGGTCCAGCCGGCCCAGGCCCAGAAGTACATCATCAACCCGCTCACCGGCCGGCACGTGCAGTTCGCCAACCTGTTCACCACGCACCCGCCCACCGCGGAGCGTGCGGCCCGCCTGCGGGCGGGGGAGTGGCGACGCTAGCGGCGTGAGCCGTCCCGGTCGGCTGGCGGGCCGACGAGCGGGCAGGGGCGGGGCCCGGCGG
>JBOGHR010000325.1:0-3135 GCA_050744905.1 Acidimicrobiales bacterium | reverse complement strand
CGGATCGGGCGAAGAGCTCGGCCGCCTCCGCCGTCCGCCCCTGGCGGCGACGGAGCTCGCCGAGCCGGGCGTCGGACTCGGCGACGGCCGGGGGCCGGGTCCGGGCCAGCGTGCCGGCCGCCTCGACCAGCTCCCGCTCGGCGCGATCCCACTCCCCGTGCAGGACGAGGATGCTGCCGTAGTGCGCCCGGCACACGCCGATGCCGAGCTCGAAGGAGAACTGGGCGGAGACCTCCGCCATGCGCTTGCACCACTGGGCGGCGCGGTCGAAGTCCCGCACCCGCTCGCAGGCGTAGATCAGGTAGCAGAGGGTCCAGGCCGTGGCGATCCGGTCGCGCAGCTCGCCCGAGGTGGCCGCCGTGCTGGCCTCGTCGAGGCACCGCATCCCCTCGTCGACCCGGCCCTCGGTCACCAGGGCGAGGCCCTCCAGGGCGAGGCTCAGGAACTCCAGGTCGGAGAGGCCCACGGCCCGCCCGACCGCCGCCGCCTCCGCCGCCTTGCGCTTGGCGCCGGCCGTGTCGTCGGCCAGCTCCAGGCCGTAGGCGCCCTCGTGGAACGCCAGCCACCCGTGCTCGGGCGCCGTCCGCACGCCGTCGAGCAGCCGCCGGGCCCGCTGGTACCAGCCGTTGGCGACGGCGTGTTCCCCGCGGAAGTCGTGGTGGTCGCACGCCAGCCAGATGGCCGCCCGGGCCGCCGAGACCCGGTCCCCCTCCTCCCGGTAGAGGTGGAAGGCGCGCTCACGGGTGCGGAACAGCGCGGCGTCGTCGTTGGCCCACCACGCCGCCCACGCCAGGCCCTCGTACGCCCGGGCGCCCGCCCCCTCCTCCACCGCCCGGGTGAACCAGCGCGCCGCCTCCTCCCATGCGCCCCGCTCCAGAGCCTCGTGGCCGGAGCGCACCGACGTCGCCTGCCTCTCTCGCTCCACTCGACCCCCGGACCTCCACCCCAGAGGGTAGGCGGCCGGCGTGACCGGCGGCCCACCCTCCCGTCCCTTCAGGGCAGCAGCTGGTAGAAGCGGAACAGGTCGTTGTCGACGTCGAGCACCTCCACGGTGGAGAAGCCGGCCCGGGCCGCGTACTCGCGCAGCAGCCCGGCGCGGAGGACCGTCCCGGTGGCGGCCGAGGGCTGGGTGACCATGGCGGTGGGGAGGCAGCACACCACGCTCCAGCCGTACCTCATGCGCTCGACGAGGTCCCCCGGCGCGGTGAACCGGTCCGCCACCCGCTCGTCGACCACCAGCACCGACCCGCCCGCCACCAGCATGGTCCTCGCCGCCTCCAACGCCTCCACCGGCTGGGCCATGTCGTGGAGGGCCTCGAAGATGCACACCCCGGCTGGTGACGGCCCGGCCCGCCGTGGTGCAGGTCGTAGCGGCCGGCGAGCGCGGGCTCCGCCGCGTCGCGCACCGCGAAGCCGACCCGGTCGGCGACCCCGGCGGCGGCGGCGTTGCGGGTGGCGTCGGCGATGGCGGCGTCGTCGAGGTCGATCCCGTCGACGAGCACGTCGGGGAAGGTCGAGGCCAGGGCGATCGACGACCATCCCGCCCCGCACGCCACGTCGGCCACCCGCGCCGGCGGGGTGGACCGCAGCCGTGCCACCACGTCGGGCATGGCGGCGAGCCAGGATGCGAGGTCGTGCAGGAAAGCGGGCCGGTTGATGGCCGCCTGGCCGTCGCGCAGGTCGGGGCCGTACGCCTCCCAGGCGACGCCCCCGCCGGTCCGGAAGGCGTCGGCCACCCGGGGCAGCGCCCCGCCGATGCCCGCCACCAGGAGGGCGAACGGCGCCACGTACGCCGGGTTCTGGGGGTCGGCCAGCACCTCACGGTGGGGCGCCGGCAGGGTGAAGCGCCGCTCCTCGTCGCCCTCCCCGGTGGCGGTGAGCAGGCCGGCCACGGCCTGCTGCTCCAGCCACTCGCGGGCGTAGCGCGGGTGGACCCCCGCCTTCTCGGCCAGCTCGGCGGCGTTGACGTCGGCCGCGCCGGCCAGCACCCGGTAGAGGCCCAGCCGCTCGCCCAGGTAGACGCCGTGGAGCTCCAGCGTGGCGACCGTCGCCTCGAACAGCCGGTCCACCAGCGCCTGGCGGTCGATCTCCATGGTGGTCATTGTCGTCATCGGGTGATCCCCCTTCTCGCGCAGGCTCGTGGCTTCCGGTTCCGGCGGCACCGTTCAGCCCGCCAGCAGGCCGAGCTGGCCCAGGATCTCCACCTGGTCGTAGTACATGCGGTGCTCGGTGATCCGGCCCTCCTCCACGGTGCAGACATCGGCGCCGCGCACGGTGAGCCGCCTGCCGGTGGCGGGCAGCGTCTCGCCGCCCGGCATCTCCAGCGGGCCGCTGTTCGTCGCTCGGATCGACCACGTGTCGCACGCCGTGGTGCCGTCGTCGAGCTTGGTGGACACGTCGACGGCCAGGTCCGAGAACGCCGTGAACCAGCTCGCGAAGAAGGCGGCGATCTCGTCTCGGCCCTTGAAGCTGCCCTCGGGGGCGACCACGAGGGCGTCCTCGCTGTAGTGGTCGCGAAGGGCGTCGGCGTCCCCGGCGACGAAGGCCTCGGTGAGCCGGTCGGCGACCTGCCTTGCCTGGGTCATGGTCGGTTCCTCTCTCGGTGGCGTGGGCGGCTGCCCACGAAGAACCAAGGATGCAACCTCGGGGGCCCGGCCGCTTCCCTAGTCCGGGCCATCTCCGGGGCCGAGGACATGGCCAGGACCGGCCATCGGCAGAACCCCATGGCGCTGGCGATCCCGGGGGTGGGAGGGCGGCGGCGGAACGGGAGCCACCGGGGGGTCCGAGGATCGCGGGCGCAGGCTACGGAGCGACCTGCGGGACCTGGTCTGAGGTGACGTCCGCTACGCCACGCCGGGCGGAAGCGTCGTGAGCCACCGGAGGCCGATCGCCTGACGGCGACGGGCGGGCGTTCGGCCGGTGAGAGGCCGGTCTGACTCCCGAGATGGCGGTTTGAAGGCGATGGGGCCGCAGCCCGGACCCCTGAAGCGCTGGACAGGCGAACATGGGTTCGCTACAATGGCCCGGTGGGAATCTCCCTGCGGGAGCGAGCGGGCGAAGGCGTGGGGGTCGTCACCGACGGCCCCGAGGTGCGCCTGTGCGCGGCCATGGGCCTGGTCAACGCCGCCACCGCCG
>JBOGHR010000324.1:0-3397 GCA_050744905.1 Acidimicrobiales bacterium | reverse complement strand
GTGCAGGGCCAGGGTGGGGTTCTGGCCGGCGGCGTGGAAGGGGGCCAGGAAGATGCCGAAGCGCAGCGGGGCGTCCATCCCCGATGCCTACCTCAGTGGGCCGGGCCACCGCCCAGCGGGTGGAGCCGCATGGCGGCGGCGATCTCCTCGTCGGCCACCTCGGTGTAGATCTGAGTCGTGGCCAGGCTGGCGTGGCCGAGGGCGACCTGGAGCTGGCGCAGGCTGAACGCCCCCTCCCGCAGGCCCAGGGTGGCGAAGGTGTGGCGCAGGGCGTGGACCCGGACCCCGTCGCGGCGGGCGCCGAGGCGGCGCAGGACCCGGTCGACCACGTAGACGACGGCGTCGCGGCTGGCCTCCACGCTGGCGCCGACCACCGCGCCGGTGCGGTCCCGCACCGGCCGGGGGCGGCTGGACACCACCACGGTGGCGGCGTCGAGGCCGAGCGAGGCCAGCCGGGACCGCCGGGTGGGGAGGTAGGCGGCGAGGGCCTCCTGCACCACCGGCGGCAGCCCGAGGCGACGCTCCTTGTCGCCCTTGCCCCGGACCACGACGGCCGACGGGGGGACGCCCTCCACGTCGGCCAGCCGGAGGCGGGCGATCTCGTCGAGGCGCAGGCCGCAGGCCAAGGCGAGGGCCAGGATGACCACGTCGCGCTCGGGCCAGGCCGACGACTCCCCGGCCGAGGCGAGGGCGCGGGCGGCGGTGGGCTGGTCGATGGCGCGCGGCATGCGCTTGCGCTTCTTCGGCGGCCGCAGGAGGGCGGCCGGGTCGGCGGGGACCCGCGACGTCCGGTAGCACCAGGCGTAGAAGGAGCGGATGGCCGCCGTGCGCCGGGCCACGGTGGCGGGGGAGCGCTCGGCCGGCGCCCGCTCGGGATGGCGGGCGAAGCGGGGGTCGGGGCGGGTCCGGAAGTCGGCCAGCGCCGAGTCGAGGTCGTCGAGGGTGACGGCGGCCACGTCCAGGCGCTCGAAGGCGCCGAGCACCGTCGCCTCGCGGTCGGCGGGGGCCATGCCGTCCAGCCGGGCGCGGGCGGGCAGGAGCCCTCGGGCGGCGGCGACGTCGACCATGGTGTCGTCGAGGTCGTAGCGGTAGGCGGCCAGCGTGCGCGGCGAGCGCCCCTCGTTGCTCAGGCGCTGGAGGAAGCGCTCCAGGGTGGGGGCGTAGGGTACGGCGGCGGCCATGCCCACAGCGTGGACCACCGCCGCCCCGCCGCGGTGCATGGGCCCCGCCTCGGGCGGTGGCCCGGGTCAGCCCTCGCCGTCCGCCGCGGCGCCGAGCCCGGCGATGACGTCGCTGCGGTGCACGATGCCCGTCGCGGCGCGCAGGCGCTCGGCCAGCTCCTCGGGTGGGAGCCCGAAGGCGCCCGGCGGCACGGCGAGGGTGCGCCCGCCCCCGGCCACCACCACGCCCTCGCCCACCGTGATGGACTCGATCCACTCCCAGCGCATGACCTGGCGGGCGTCGTCGGGCCCGGCGACCGACACCCCGTGCAGGTCCACCCGCACCACCACCGGCCGGTCCGGCCCCCCCACCACGTCCTCGGCGACCCGCCCCGGCATGGCGGCGATCGTAGTGAGCGAGCGCTCAGGCCACCGACCCGGTGACCCAGCGCCCGGGCGGGGCGGGGCGACCGAGGTGGAACCCCTGGCCCAGGGTGATGCCCAGGTGGCGCAGCATGGCCAGCTCCGCCTCCGTCTCGATCCCCTCCGCCACCAGGGCGGCGCCCAGGGCGGCGGCGAAGCCCACGCCGGCGCGGACCAGCGCCTGGCGGGTGGGGTCCTGGTCGATGCGCTGGACGAGGACCCGGTCGAGCTTGATGATCTCGGGGGCCAGGCTCACGATCCTGCTCAGCCCGGCGTAGCCGGCGCCGATGTCGTCGATGGCCAGGCGAAACCCGGCCAGGCGCAGCCGCGCCACCGCCTCCTGGGTGCGCCCCACGTCGGCCATCAGCTCGTGCTCGGTCACCTCGATGACCAGCTGGTGCGGGGGCACATCCTCCAGCAGCTTCTCCAGGCCGGCCGAGCACAGTGCCTCGGGGCCGAGGTTGACGGTGACGCGGCCCGAGCCGTCGGCCGGGAGGTGATCGAGCACCGCGCCGAGGCTCTGGAGCTCCAGGTCCACGCCCAGGCCCACCCGGTGCGCCTCGGCGAACCACTCCTCGGGCGGGCGGTCGGGCTCGGCGTCGAACCGGGCCAGCGCCTCGACCGCCCACACCCGCCCGCTGCCGAGCTCGACGATGGGCTGGAACACGACGCGGGGCAGGCCGGCCTCGAGGGCGGCCCGCACCCGGGCCAGCTCGGCCACCTGCTGCGCCCGGGCGGCCCGCTCCGCCTCCAGGCGCTCGGAGAACAGGCAGGCGATGAGGGACAGGTACCGGGCGTCGCGGGCGGTCAAGGTGGGGTCGGGCCTGTGGCGGTACGAGCAGAACGTCCCGTAGAGGGTGCCGTCGGACAGGACGATGGGGATGCCGACGTAGGCGCCGATGGACAGGGCGCGGGTCACCTCCATGGTCGCCAGCTCGGGGTTCGCCGCCGCATCGGGGATGACGCAGTCGAGGCGGCCGTCGGTGATCCGCTTGCAGTAGGTCTCCTCGAGCGGGTGGCGCAGGCCCGCCTCGAGGCCGGCGGCGTCGGCGCTGATGTGGCGCAGCACCCACTCGGCGCCGACGAACTCCGACACGAAGGCAACGTCCATGTCGAGGTGTTGGCGCACCAGGTCGAGCATCCGCCCGATCCCATCGGCCGAGGGCCCGCCGCCACCGCTCATGCCCTCCAGGTTCGCACGCCGGCGCCCCTCCGGCGACACGGCCGACGCGCCGGGACCACGCGGTCCGCCGCGGCGGGGACGCCTCCCGTCGGAACCGGTCGATTGGTCGGTTAGCCTATTGATCCGGTTCGACGGATTCGGCAGCATGGCGGTGTGGCCGCGGCAGTCGCTCCAGCGAGGAGGGCGCCATGAGGTATCGAGACGGGTGGACGGCCGGGGGCGGCGAGCCGGCCCATGCCGTCGCCGTCGAGGCACCGGGCACCACCGCGTGCGGGCTCGACACCGTGCTGGTCCGGCAGGGGAGCGACGACTGGGAGCTGGGTACCCGGCGCACGAAGTGCCCGGACTGCGTCGTGGTGGTCGACCACGTCCTGGCCACCATCGCCGGGTCCCTCGCCCCCTGGGTGCGCCCGCTCCCCGTCCCGGAGGACCTCGCCGACCGGCCCCGCCGGCCGTCGTTCCGGGGCGCGGTCCTCCCCTGAGCCGCTGGACAGGCGAACATGAGTTCGCTACAATGGCCCGGTGGGAATCTCCCTGCGGGAGCGAGCGGGCGAAGGCGTGGGGGTCGTCACCGACGGCCCCGAGGTGCGCCTGTGCGCGGCCATGGGCCTGGTCAACGCCGCCACCGCCG
>JBOGHR010000323.1:0-12802 GCA_050744905.1 Acidimicrobiales bacterium | reverse complement strand
GGCTGGTGTCTTTCGCTTTCGACCCTTCGGGTCGAGGCGGCCGACCTGCCCCTGACCTGCACCTTTGCGATGCAGAGCCGCCGCCAGCAGGGCGGTCGGCCGCCGAGGGAGGGCTTAGACACCAGCCACCTAGATCGGTCATCAAGGCCAGGCGCGGCGAGGTCGATCCTTACTAGTAGATGGCGGCCACGATCGTCGTGGTCGACCACGGGGCCGGCAACGTCGGCTCCATCGCCAACATGTTGCGCAAGGTGGGGGCCAGGTGGGGGCCAGCGTCGAGGTGAGCGCCGACCCGACCGGGTGGCGACCGCCGATTCGCTCATCCTGCCCGGCGTGGGGGCGTTCGATGTGGCCATGAAGAACCTGCGGGCCCTCGAGCTGGTCGAGCCCCTCGAACGCCAGGTGCGGGGACGCGGCGTCACCCTGCTGGGGATCTGCCACGTCGGGTGACGAGGGGTTGACCAGGGCCTGGGCTGGATCCCAGGACGGGTCACGCGGCTGCCGGCGGAGACGGCCGAGGGACCCGTGCGCATCCCCCACATGGGGTGGAACAGGGCTCGCCGGCTCGGACGTCACGCTTGGGTGCCGGCCCTCGGCGGCGAGGGCACCCGGTACTACTTCGTCCACTCCTACGCCATCCGGTGCGCCCAACCGGCCGACGTCGTGGCGACGACGGTCTACGGGCCCCGTTCACGTGCGCCGTCGAACGGGACAACATCGTCGAGCTGGGGCTGCGTCCGCGGGCGGTCCATTTCGACAACACGTGGAACTCGCCGATCGCCACCAACAACATCTCCACGTGCTCGAGAATGTTCGAGCGCCTCCGTCCCTTCTTCTGGGCCATGCACAAGCTCGACCGCTTCCCCAAGACGGGGACGACCGGAATACGCCTGAAACCCGCCACAGAGATCCTCATGCCGGCGAGGGTTCGACCGGGTCGTCGCCGGCATCGAGCTCCAGGTGGGTGCTCACCTGTGTGGTTGGCGGCGTGAGGTCGAGGACGTAGTCGCCGAAGCGGAGGATGTGCCGGGTGGCGTAGGGCGAGAGAGCGGCGACGTCCTCACCACGCACGGGATGGCCTTCGGCGGCGAGCTGGTTCAGAACTCCGGTCAGCTCGGCGGCGTTGTAGAAGATCACGCAGTTCGCCAGCAGCTCGTTGAACTTCACGATCTTCTCCATGTGGTCGGGGTCGTTGTCGCCGATGACCCCGGCGTTGCCGAACGACAGCCATTTCGAGAAGTTGTGGAACGACTCGACCCGGTTGGTGATCGTGGTGATGCTCTCTCGCAGCTCGGGCTCGGACAGGTACCGCAGCAGGACGATGGTGCGCACCGCCCGGCCCAGCTCCCGGAAGGCCTTGTAGATGCGGTTCTTGCGCGACTCGTTGCCCAGCCGTCGCAGCAGCGCCGGCGACGAGATCCGGCCCTCCCGGATCGAGATCACGACGCGCATGAGGTCGACGAAGTGGGTCTCGATCAGCTTCCAGTCGATGACCTCGTCGTCACCGAAGAGCGAGTCGATGTGGCTGTAGTGGGCGCTGGCGGCGGCCCGGTAGAAGATGAGGTCCTTCCAGTTGCGGATCCGGGGCAGCAGCTCGACACCCAGCATCAGGGCGAGCCCGAAAGCGGGCAGCGACTGGCCCTGGGTGTCGGCATGGATCTCCTCAGGCACGACGACCTCGGAGGCGTTCTCCAGCAGGCCGGCGAAGATGAAGACAGCCTCCCAGACGCCACAGGGAATGAAGTGGCTGAACAGGGCGATGTAGGCGTCGGCGATGTGGCGGTACGCGATCCCGCCATAGCCCCCGTAGCGGATCGAGGTCTCGGCCAGGAGGTTGTCGTCCCAGGTGTCGACCTGGGTGCCGTCGGCGCCGACCTTGGAGCCGTCCCCCCACAGCCGGGCCACGTCGAGGGCCATGAAGGCGTCGATCACGTCGGCGCTGGCCAGGTTGAGCTTGGCGGCGGTGACGTGCTGGTTTCCCGGGGCGGAGATCTCGTGGGGGCTGACGGCGCCGCGCAGGTGGCGGCTCATCTGGTAGGGGCCCATGTTGGTGCCGTAGGTGAAGGTGACGACCGCGTAGCGCCCGAGCGGGTCGGCCAGCTTCGGGTCCGACCCCGACAGCGGCCCGAAGTGGCGGTGCCAGCCGATCCAGTGGGCCGTCCGGGTGGCGATGTCGAGCAGGGAGACCTCCCGCATGCGGTCTTCGACCGCCTTGGCCAGGGTGACGACCGAACGGGGGTGGTCCTTTCCCCGCTGGCGCTTGAGCACCGGCCGGCCGGCGTCGTCGATCACCAGGTCGGCGTTGGCCGGGTAGCCGGCGTCGACCTCGGCGGCCGTCCGCCGCAGCCTGGCCTCGACTTCGGCCCGGAACTCCGCCGCCGTTGAGGGAAGGCCCACCTCGGCGCAGTACCCGGCGATGAGGGGCTCGACCTCGGCCGGGCTGAGGAGCTGGTTGAAGAAGTTGGCGTAGGAGTCGGCTCCGACCACGGCGATGTCGCCGCTGCGCAGCTCGGCGGCCAGGTAGGAAAACACGCACACCTCGACGTGGCGGCGGACGAACGTCCCGGGCCGGTCGCGGTCGCGGATGGTGCGAGCCCAGTTCTGGGAGCAGAACGAGGTGTCCAGGGGCTCCTCGCCTTCGAGGCGGTCGTCGACGAACTCGCGGGTCAGGTGGCGCTGGGCTCGGACGAACCGCAGGGCGGCGAGCACGGAGCGGTCGGCGCTCGTGGACTCGAGGTCCAGCGCCTCGACCAGGTCGAAGAGGGCGCTGCGATGGGAGCGGAAGTGCCGGGCCAGCAGCGGCATGTAGTTGTTGCCGTGGTGGGCGGAGATCTCGGCGTGCTCGGCCGACACCTTGGCGACCCCCCCGGCGGCGGCCAGCGGGCCGAGCATCAGGCCCCCGGCCCGCTCCAGGGCCGAGGCGGTCAGCTCGCCGCCGCCGTCATCGTCCTCCGGGCCGGCGCCGGTCGCCTCCCTGGCTCCGGCGAGAATCTGCCCGAACACCCCCCAGAGCCGCTCGGTCTCGGCGCGGTGGCGTTCCCGGATGGCCGCAAGCTCCTCCCGGCCGCGTTTGTGGAGCGCCGCCATCCGGCGGCAGAGCATCTCCGCCAGCTCGTCGCGGGCCCGAATGCGTGCCTGGTGGAGGAGGCAGGCCAGCAGCGCCACGCGCTTCGACTCGCCGACCTTGCGCAGGTCGGAGGCGTCGAGCACGCGGGCCTCGCCGGCGAAATGGGCCGCCTTCGCCGGGGGGACGCCCGACAGCCACGCCGCGGTGTCGCCCGTGGCGTCGAGCGCCCTGAGGTGCTCGACGTGCTCCTTGAGCCTCGACAGCGACGGCCGCCGGGCCGGCTTCAGCTCGTCGAAGCGGCTGCGCCGGGTGGACGCATCGACGTGGAGCATGCCCAGGAGGACGGCCTTGGCCGGCGGGCCGACCCGGGCCTCGATGGCCACGAAGAACCGGGAGTTCACCGCGGCCCGCAGGCGGCCGGCCATCTCGTCCAGCGTCGTGTAGCCGGGCAGCTCGTAGCGGGCCTTGACGAGCTCCTCCAGCGCCACGTTGATCAGGTCGGCTGGGTTGTCCTTGGTCTGGGCGGCGGAGGTGATCGCGTCCTCGGCGAGCTTGCGGGCGGCCTCGGGGTCGTAGGTCACCCCTACCTTCTCGCGGATCAACGCCCGGTAGCGCTCCAGGGTGCGGGCGGAGTCGGCGTCGGCGAGGACCTCGTCGCCCAGGCCCAGTCGCCGGCGGACGTGGGCCACGACCGGGGACGGGACCTCGGGGAGGCGGGGGAAGTAGCCGAGGCGCTGGAAGGCCTTCAGCAGCGCCACCAGCGCAAGCAGGTTCGCCTCCGTCCGGGTCGCCTCCGTGGCCCAAGCAATCTCCTCGGGCGTGGGCGTGAACGCCTCGAACAGCTCCCTGGCCGACACGACCTTGCGGAACCGCGGGTAGGCGGTCCGCTCGATCGACGCCACGGGCCGATGTCAGCGCCGAGGTTCGCCGTAGGGGTTGGCGTCGGCGTAGTGGTCGTCGGCCTCGGTGAGGTCGAAACCCTCCTCCCAGGCCAGCGGCTCCGGCCAATTGACGGGCGGGCCCGCACGGAAGCGCTCGTGCTCCCACTGCGGCTCGGCCACCCAGGAGGCGTGGGTCTGGGGCTGGTCGTCGCCGTGGCGGCGGTCGAACCGCTCGTCGTAGACGAGGAAGTGGCCCCGGTCGTCGCGGTCCATGCGGATCTCGGCCGGCAGGGTGACGACCCGGAGGACCTCGTCCTCGTCGCAGTCGACCTCGACCATCACCGGCATCACGAACCGTACCCACCGCTTCGTCACCGGCCGAACCCGCTCAGCTTGCCGTCGCCGTGATGGCGTCCATGTGGGCGTAGAGCGTGCCGCGGCTGACCCCGACCATCCGGGCGATGGCGGCGATGCTGTGGTCGGGCAGCAGCGACCGGGCGGCGACGATCTTCTCCGGCGTCATCACCGGGGGCCGCCCGCCCACTCGCCCCCGGGCCCGGGCCGCGACCAGCCCCTCCCGGGTGCCCTCCACGATCAGCTCCCTGATGAACTCCGCCAGCGCCGCGAACACGTGGAACACGAGTCGGCCGCCGGGGGTGGTGGTGTCGAGCTGCTCGTGCAAGGACCGGAAGCCGACGCCCCGCCGGCGCAGCTCGGCGACCATGGCGATGAGGTCGGCCAGCGAGCGGGAGAGGCGGTCCAGGCTGGCGACGACCAGCGTGTCCCCCGGGCGCATGAAGTCGAGGGCCTTGGCCAGCTCAGGGCGGGCGCTGGTCTTGCCCGAGCGCTTGTCCGCGAAAATCCGCAGGCATCCTGCGGCGGTGAGCGCGTCGGTCTGGCGGTCGAGGTTCTGGTCGCGGGTGCTGACCCGTGCGTAGCCGACGAGCGCGCCGGTGAGGACGGCAGGCTCGCCTTCGAGCTCCAAAGAGAAGGGCTTCTTCCGAGGCGGCATGGCCGACAGCGTACAGAAAACGGCTCAGGCGGGTTTCCGAACACACCGGGTTTCGGGCACCGTTTCTTGAACAGCTCCGAGGGCGGATGGGCTGGTGTGACCGCAGTTGTGCAGAAAACGTTCGTTTTCTGACGGTGGATCTCGACGCCGATCACGCCCGAGGCTTGAACCGATAGCCGGAATGGTCCGATGAGCAGCGTATGCCCGAGCGCGTGAGCTGTCGTCGTTGTCGCGGACCCGGGCACATAGATGTATGGATCGACGTCGTATTCTGTAGCGTCAGGACCAAGCTGTAGGCCAGCGAGGTCGGTGCAGTTGACCGGGTCCCCGGCGCAGTAGTCGTAGTCGTTTGCACTCCCCCCCTCCACGGGATCGGGCGAGCGATCGGTGCGTGCCTTTGCCGGTTGAGGTTGCCGCGCGCCATGGCGAAGGGCCCGACGGTCGGCTCCGCCGCACGCACGCGGGAGCACTGGTTGTCGTAGGTAAGGGCATGCCGTCGTAGGCCATGCTCGACAGTGATTCGATTCGCGATACGCGCGTTGAGCGCGGACACCTCAAGCGGCCGTCGCCACGGCGGTTGATCGTCTTTGGGAACCGACGCTTCACTCGGTTATGCAAATCAGTCGGTCCGGCCGTGGAGCTGCGAATGGTGGCGTAACAGATCGTCGTGGTCCCAAGGGATCACCGAGGGATCGGCTTTGTGGGAGCGAAGCAGGTGGCCGAGAAGCTTGTCTTCGTCGTCGAAGTATGGAGTCCATTCGGCCAAGAGGTCGCGCAACCCCTCAATGGCTCTAATCCGCGCCTCGCCCGCGCACTCAATGATGGCCCTCGTCAGGGCTGCGGCCGTTGACCCCGGAATAGCCGGTAGACCGCTGCTCTCGTTAGAGCGTTCGAGTGTTCCGTCGTCCGCCCACTGAGGAACGACCGGAGCGGCTCCCAGACGACGCGCCCAATCGTCATAGTCTGAGGAAGACTCCAACTCGTCCCATTCGTTCAACAGTAGTTGAAGCGCATCTAGCCTTCTGAGTGCAAGATCTGAGGACGGAACAAGGATAAGGGAAGTCAGGACGGAAAGCGCTTCGGCTGAGAGGTTGTTTTCCGGGTGCGCGTCAATCTCAACTTCGCTGGCCGGGCCGTCTGGCTCTTTCACCATCGGTAGTGCCTCACGATGACGACCTTCCCTTTGCCGTTCCGAATGTCAACGTGAACGTGGTCACACGACGAGCACTCCTGCCGATACGTCGCACGTTTCATGTTTCGGGCGTCCCTTCGTGCTTGTTTGATGGCGGAATTCCGGTTCGGGAAGCTCTTTCCGATGTTTCGAGCCATGTGCATGTTCTGCTGCCCGAGATACTCGGCGCTGGACGGCGGACTTGGCGGATTGATCTCCGTCCAGCCGTCGTCCGCGGCACGCGAACCGAACCATCGCTTCCCGAGGTTCCATGCCGCGACACCAGCGCCCACCACAGCTCCCGCTGCGGCAGCAGCCGCTGCTGCTGTCGCAGCTCCACATGCCGCCGTGTCTACCGGCGGCGCAATAACGCATGTTCCGGCAAGGTCAAACCGGTTGACCGGGTCCCCGCACGCGTAGTCGTAGTCGTTGCAGGAGCCCCCCTCCACGGGGTCGACCTCCAGGAACCTCCCCAGTGCCGGCACATACTGGCGGGCGCCCATCTCGATGGTGGCCAGGGTGCCTGCGTGCTCGGTGGGGCGTTGGGGCTGGCCCAGCCAGCCGTAGTCCATGTTGCCGGCGGAGTTGTCGGGGATGCCGGACAGCGCCTGGCCGAAGGGGTCGTAGTTCCGCGTCGGGCCCTGCTTGAGGCCGAGGTTGTCGGCGGTGGCCATGACGTCGCCGTGGACGTTGGGGTAGCTCCACACGTCGCCCAGCCCGAGCAGGCCTCCCCGCTTGGTGACCATCACACCCCCGACGAGGGCGATGGTCCGCTCGATGACGTTGTTGGACACATCCATCACGAACGCCGGCGAGTCGCCGGGCCCGGCGTAGCCGTAGTGGGTGGCCGGCCCGCCGCCCTCGCTGCGGGAGACGATGCGCCCCGTCGCGTCGCGCTCGTAGCGGACGAGCGAGTTGCCCCCGACCTCGGTCTCGACGTGGCGGTCGGCGCCGTCGTAGACGAGGGTCTGGGCACCGAACGTGGTGGTGTTGCCGTGGCTGTCGTAGGCAGGGGTGCCGACGGAGGGGTCGGAGCTGGACACGAGCCGGTCGGCCCGGTCGTAGCAGTAGGTCGTCGGTGCCCCGCCGTCTGTGGCGACGGTGCTGCGGTTGGTGCTGAGGCCGGCCTTCTGGGCCCCGCAGCCCGCCACCGCCCCGTAGCCGTAGTCGAGGAACCGGTCGCCCCCGGGGCCGGGGACGTGGGCCCCGTCGAGGCGGCCGGCGCCGTCGTAGGTGAAGTTCAGCCCCGCGTAGGTGTCGGCGCCGTCGATCGTCTCGTTCACGACCTTGCCCGACTGGGAGCGCCCCACCGCGTCCGACGCCAGGGCCCCGGTCGTGGTCGACCAGGTGAGGCCGGTGACCATGCCGGTGGCGTGGCGGGTGACGGCCGACAGCGACGTGCCGTTGCCCCCGTTGAGGGCGGTTGCGTACGAGGCGCTGTCGAGCTCGCCGGCGGCGTCGTAGTGGGCCGTGGCCATGAGGGCGCCGTCGAGGCTCTGGGTGAGGGCGCGCCCGGCGGGGTCGTAGGTGATGGACACGGTCCCGGCCGGCCCGGCGCTCTGGGTGGCCCGCCCGGCCTGGTCGTAGCTGGTGGTGGTCGTCTTGGCCCACACGTCGGTGTAGGAGACGACCCGTCCGAGCAGGTCGACCTTGGCCGTGATGGTGGCGGCCCCCTCGGTGGCGGTGGCCACCCGGGGGTCGCCGCCGACGGCGTAGGCGTAGTCGAAGATGTGGCCGCCCTCGGTGCCGTAGGCGGGGATTGTGGACTGGGTGAGCCGGCCCCGGGCGTCGTAGGTGGCACAGCTCCAATCCGCGTCCCCGGCCACCTTGGTGGCCTTGACCCGCCCGGCGGGGTCGTAGAGGACCTCGACCACCCGCCGGCCGGTGCCGTCGCCGGCGGGGCTGGGGGCGGTGGTGGTGTGCAGGCGCCCGCCCTGGTTGACCGTGCCGGCGGCCTGCCCGCAGGCGGCGGGGCCGTTCTCGGTGGCCCCGTAGTACCCGTAGACGGTGGCGGTGAAGGTGTCGTCGTGGCCGGGGTCGCTGTCGTCGGCCGCCGTGTCGCCGCCCGGGTGGGTGCGCGACGTGGGCCGGCGCAGGCCGGTGGGCTCGTAGCCGATCGTCGTGGCCAGGGCCAGGCCGCCCGGGTCGACAACCTGGCGCTCCACCACCCCGGTGGCCAGGGACTGGTACTCGGTGCGGGTGGTGTTGTCGGGCACGCCCGAGTCGTCCTCGACCGTGGTCCCGGTGGTGTTGGCGACGCGGGGGAACAGGACCGACGCCACCGGTCCCGTTCCGCCCCCAGGCGGCGTCCAGGCCAGGGTGAGACTGGGCGAGGACGATGACGCCGCGAAGTCGACCCGGATGCGATGGCGGCGGCCGGCCCCGACCGACACCGAGCCCGAGCCGGAGCCGGCGCTGTCGGCGACGAGGGCGTCGTCGACGTACAGGCGGGCCGCCCCGCCCGCGGTGGCCAGCGAGAACCCGTGCGTGCCCGCGGCGTCCAGCTTGATCTCGCCGCTGTAGCGGGCCGACCACGACCCCGACGGGAGGCCGGCGGGGGTCCCGGCCACGATCTGGCCGCCGGTGGCCGCCACCAGGGCGCGGGGAGCGGGCGGCCCCACGGAGCTGGCATTGGTCCAGCCGGTCATGGCCAGGCCCGTCACCTCGGTGCCCGCCTCGGTGTCGTAGCCGAACGAGGTGTGGGGCGGTGGTGGGTTGGCGCAGGACCCGTTGGGCCTGCCCTGGCCGTCGAAGCAGCCCGACGGCGCCGGGCCGTAGGCGTCGGTG
The DNA here is from genome assembly GCA_050744905.1 of Acidimicrobiales bacterium. GTDB lineage: Bacteria > Actinomycetota > Acidimicrobiia > Acidimicrobiales > DATLFN01. The sequence continues at coordinate 3,884 of JBOGHR010000323.1, read as the reverse complement.
ACCCGGCCCGTGGGCTGGGCTCGCACGTCGTCGTCGTAGATGGTCGTGGAGCGGCGCCCGGCCGGGTCGGTGGTGGCCCGGAGCCGGTCGTCGACCCAGTCGAAGGTCGTCTTGCGGGCGGTGGCGTCGTAGGACTCGGTGATCCGCCCGGCGGTGTCGAAGACGACCTTGCGGTTGTAGCCGTTGGGCTCGTCGGTGGCGCCGGAGAGCCCCGCCACGTGGACCTTGGTCTCGAGCACGGGCGTCGTCGGGTAGTCGTAGGTGTGGGCGGGCTGGGGCGGTTGGACCGGGCTCCCCGGCACGTAGGGCACGGGGAGGGTGACCGCTGTCGCCCGCCCGGCGGGGTCGTAGGCGAGGGCGGTGCGGGTCCTGTCGTCGTCGGCCTCGCCCGGCACGCCGGTGACCGGCGAGTTGGCGGCGGCGTCGTAGGCGAGAGGGTCGCGCACCGCCTTGAGCTTCTCGCTGCCGTAGGCGAGGTCCCAGATGGTTGCGCCGGGGTCCTCGATGCGCACCAGCAGGCCGGCGGCGGCGCCGGTGCCGTAGCGGACCGAGGTGTGCGTGCCGTCCCAGTAGTCCACCTGGCAGAGCTGGCCGCTGGGGACCGGCCCGAACCCCGCCGGTGGGGCCGGGCAGGTCGGGTCGAGGCCCTTGTAGAGCAGCGTGACGGCCCGGCCCGACACCGGGTCGCGCACGGCCCGGAGCCGGCGCGGGTAACCGGCGACGTCGGCCATCTCGAAGCCCAGCCCCACCTTGTTGGCGCCGGGGGCCCCCAACTCGTCGTCGGCGGCGGTGGCCGAGGTGAGCTGGCCGAGGTTGTCGAAGACGTAGGCCACGCCGTCGTCGGCCAGCAGGGCCAGGCTCCCGTCGCCGTTGACGGCCAGCACGCCGTCCTCGCCCGGCGGCGGGGCGTAGCCCGAGCCGTTCCAGGCGTAGGTGTGCAGCCCCCCGGCCCCGTCGGTGAAGGTCACGCCGTGCTCGAAGGCGCGTGCCGCCACGTAGCGCAGGGCGGGCGTGGTCCCCAGCGTCCAGCCCGCCGGCAGGGGGGCGACGCCGTTGCGCAGCCAGCTGGGGTCGACCAGCTTGGGGACCGGCGTGCCGCCGGGGGGCGTGAAGACGGCGCCGAGGGCGAGCTGGGCCGTGCCCAGCTTCTCGTGGTACTCGATACGTATCGGCAGCGCCTGGCCCTTGGTCAGGGTGACGGCGGAGGCGGCCGAGATGGTGTCGTTGGTGGCGCTGCCCGGGTCGGGCCAGCGCGCCAGCACAGGCGTGGCGAAGTTGTTGTCGAGGAAGATGCGCACGCCGTCGGTGGTGCCCACGTAGAGCTGGTAGGCGCCGTCGTCGGGTGCGACGAGCTCGCCGTCCCAGCGCACGACGTAGTTGTCGGTGCCCAGCCCCGGGCCGGGGGCGGTGGCGGTGCCCCAGGTGAAGGCGGGGCTGGGGTCGCTGCGGGTCAGCACGGGGCTGCCGGCGAACGTGCCGGTGCCGGTGGGGTCGTTGTAGTAGGAGGCCTGCAGTCCCGGGGAGGGGGCCTGGGAGTTGTAGGTGAACGTGACGCCCGCCTGGCCGCCCAGGGCCGCCATGGTGGGCCCGGCGTGGGAGAAGACCACGTTGCCGGTGGCCAGGTTGACCGCCACCGGCCCGTAGGCGTCGGTGGGCGACGGCCCCCCGCCGCCCAGGCGCAGCGACGACCGGAACGAGGCCTGCTGGGTCGGCCCGGGGACCGTGAAGTACCCCTCGGCGACCCCGTCCCACGTGAAGACGTGCCAGCGGTACTCGCCGTCGCGCAGCGACCCGGCCGGCACCGTCCAGGCGGGCGTGGCGATCCAGCCCGAGTCCACCTGGTGGCCGCCCTCGACACCGGGGCCGGTGCCGATGCGGAACCAGTACTTCACCGGGTCGCCGTCGGGGTCGGTGGCGGCGTTGGCGGTGAGCGTGGGGGTGGGCGTGGACAGGGTCGTGCCGTTGGCGGGGGTGGCGGGGGTGGCCACCGTGGGCAGCCGGTTCCAGGTGACGGAGAGGGTGGGCGGGGCCAGCCCCGCCGGGGTGCCCTCGGTGGAGTAGAAGGCCTTGAAGTTGGCGGTCGACGTCTCGGACGACGAGGGGCTGCCCGCCCGCAGCTCGAGGCCGTTGTTGGGCGACGTCCCCGCCAGCCACGCCCGGGCCAGGGCGGTGGCGTCGAGGTTCTCGATGGCCTGGGGGCAGTCCGAGCCGGCGTTGTTGTTGTGGGCGAAGGTCCCAGACGACACCGGGGTGGCCGAGGACAGGGCGGGCTGGGTGGCCCACCGGGTGGCGGCGTCGAAGGGGCCGGCCAGGCCGTAGAGGCTGACGGTGCCGGGCGTGCAGCTGTAGCCGTAGGTGTACCAGTTGACGAGCGAGACGTGGGCCTCGGTGACGACCCCTCCGGGGCCGCTGGGCAGGGCAGACAGGTCGAAGCGCAGCAGGGGCCGCACCAGCGTGGAGCCGTCCCAGCCGGCGGGGAGCCAGGGGTGGGTCGAGGGCGAGGAGCTGTAGGAGTCGGGGTTGGACACGAAGCTGTCCAACCCCACCGGCGCGGTGTAGGCCTGGTAGGTGGGGTCGACGCGCACCGGGAAGGACCGGGAGGCGAGCCAGGCCGGGTCGACGCCCACCTCGACCGTCGCCACGCCGGCGGCAGCCGACACCAGCCGCACCGCGACGTCGCCGGCCCCGAGCGGCCCCTCCTTGGGGAATGACGCGTCGGTGGCCACGCCGCCCCCGTAGGTGGCGAACACAGCGCCGGTGCGGTCGACGAACTCCACGACGCCCGCGCCCTGGCGTGCTCCCGCCCCCGCGGGGAGCACGAACTGTTCCTGGTAGGTGGGGCCCGCCGCCCTGTCGGGCAGCACGACCGTCTCCTTGAAGCCGCCCGGTGTGAGCTCGACCACGACGTCGCGGCCGCCGGGGAGGGCCTTGGCGTAGGTGGCCGTGGCGCCGGCCACCGTCGGGGCGACGGGCTGGGCTTCGGGGTGGCGCAGGGTGACCGGGCCGGCCGGGCTGTCGACGGTGACGAGGTCGCCTGCGGCTGCCGCGCCGAGGCGGGCCGAGGCGGGAGCGGCCTTGGCGGCGATGGTACCGTCGGCCTTGGCCGCCAAGCCGAGGTCGAGGTCGCGCCACGCCCCGGAGGGGTCGCGGTAGCGGACGGGGCGGCCAGAGATCTCGGTCGTGAACGAGCCGTCGGGGTTGCGCCAGGTCTTGTCTGTCTCGGTCGTGTCGGCCTCGACCACCGTTGAGCGGGCCGGGTCGAAGGAGGCCTTCGGCGCTGGCTGGGCGCGGTCGGCCGAGGGATCGGGCGGGTTGCGGAAGTCCCCCGCGGGCATCGCCGGCGCAGGGCGTGCGCCGTCGGAGGTCATCGGCGGCAGGGGCTTGCTCCGCGCGCTCTGGGCGCTAACACCTGGTGCGATCAGCGCCTGCGTGCTCGCCGCCATGAGGAGGGCGAGTGCTCCCGTCAGGGCTCGCCGCGCCCGAGTCTTCTCCCCGGTCCCGCCGTGCATTGCCGACTCCTCTCGCGAAGCGTGTGGCCCCCGGGGCGATGAGCACCGGGCCGCCGGATGGTGCCACGCTGGCAACTCCCCGCTGGTCGTTGCCGCCATTGAAGCGCGCCCACCACATTGTAGGCGGCGAGCGGCACTGCTCAATGAGTCGATCGCATCATTCGGCAGGCTCGGCATGGGACCAGAGACGACGTGCGAGGTCCTCCGCGTTCAGGGATCTTGCACGATCCTCGTCACGGGGCCTGTCAGGGTGTTGAGCGCCACTCGTTCTGAGCGCGGAGTGGCCTGAGGCGACATCGGTTGTGATCGCGCTCGGAGTCGCGGCGATCCGGGTTGCGGGGCGGGAAGAGCGCGGACAGCGTGGTGACCGTTTTG
>JBOGHR010000322.1:0-4614 GCA_050744905.1 Acidimicrobiales bacterium | reverse complement strand
CAGCTGGGCCGCGGCGGGGTGGCCGCCCTGGTGGAGCGGTGCTGCGCCCTGGCCCGGCGCTTCGCCGGCGGGTTGGCCGCCGGCGGCGCCGAGATCGCCAACGAGGTCGTGCTCAACCAGGTGCTCGTGGGCTTCGGCGACGACGCCCGCACGGACTACGTCGTCGACGCGGTGCAGCGCGACGGCGCCTGCTGGCTCGGAGCCACGACGTGGCGGGGGCGGCGCCTGGTGCGGATCTCGGTGTCGAACTGGTCGACCACCGACGCCGACGTGGACCGCTCGGTCGAGGCCATCCTGGCCGCCGCCCGCACGGCCCGCTGAGCCGTGATCGGCCGGCACGGGACGAAGGGAACAACCCGGGGCACCGGCACGTTGCCAGCGACCGAGAGCCACATGTCCACGAACCACACCACTCCCCGGACCGGCCTGTTCTCGTTCCCCGACCCGGTGAACGAGGTTTCGGCCCGCCTGGTGGCGGCCGGGGTCGTCGCCATGGCGCTGGCCGCCATCGCCTTCGACCTGCGCTGGCTGACGGTGGTAATCGCCTACGGGTTCGTGGCCCGCGTGCTCACCGGTCCTACCCTCAGTCCCCTCGGCCTGCTGGTGACCCGGGTCGTCACCCCCCGCCTGGGAGTGGCGCCGCGCTACGTCCCCGGGCCGCCCAAGCGCTTCGCCCAGGGCGTCGGGGTGGCCTTCTCGGTGACCGCCGCCGTGCTGGCGCTGGGCCTCGACCGGTGGGGAGCGGCCCAGGCCGTCCTGGGCCTCCTCGCCGCCGCCGCCTTCCTGGAGGCGGCCCTCGGGCTGTGCCTGGGCTGCAAGGCCTTCGCCCTGCTGATGCGGACCGGCGTCATCCCGGCCGAGGTCTGCGAGCGCTGCGACGACCTCTGAGGCGCCCGCCGGCCGGCCGCCTGAGCGTCAAGCCCCCGCCGGTGGCTCCCCGTCGGGCCAGCGGGGATGGTGGCGGCGGGCCCACCGGTCGCCGACGCTGCCCCGGACCATGCCCCCTCATGGCCTCGCCGTCGGACAGGGCCTTGGCGACGTGGACCGCCACCACCACCGCGACCGCCAGGGCCAACCAGTCGTGCACGAAGGTGGCGCCCGTCCGCCACGCCAGCGGGAAGGGGTCGAACCAGCGCATCACCACCCCCGTTCCGAGCATCACCCCGATGGTCCCCGCCGTGAAGGCGGCGTTGAGCTTCTGGAGCGGGTGGAACTTGCCCGGGCGGGCGAACGGGTCGCGCCCCAGGCTCCGCAGCCAGCGCCCGTCGCCGGCGTCCCAGCGGGCGAGCAGGCGCACGTCGGCCCGCAGGGCGGCGCTGTCCACCACGCCCCGGGCGACCACCCACGGCACGGGCAGGAGGAGCCCGGCGGCCACGTGGATGTCGCGCACGAGGGGCCGGCGCCCGACGGCGGCCGACAGCGGCGCCAGGTAGAGGGCGGCGGCCGTGGCCAGCAGGACGAGGAACAGGGCGGCCGTCGCCCAGTGCAGGAAGCGCTCGGCGCCGTCGAAGCACCGCAGCCGCCCGGCGGGCCCGGCCGCCGGCGGGCCGCTACCCGACGGGCTCGTCGGCGCGACCATTGGACCGGCCGATCCAGGCGTCGGCGTCGTACCCCCGCTGCTCCCAGTAGCCCTCCTCGACGTCGGCGGTGACTTCGATCTCGTCCAGCCACTTGAGCGACTTGTAGCCGTACATGGGCGCCACGTAGAGCCGCACCGGACCGCCGTGGGCCCGCGACACCGGCTCGCCCTCCATCTCGTAGGCGACCACGACGTCGGGACGCCGGGCCTGGGCGAGGGTCAGGCTCTCGGCGTACACCCCGTCGAAGCTCCTGAAGGCCAGGGCCCGGCCTCCGGCCGCCACCCCGGCGGCGTCGAGCAGGTCGGCCACCGCCACGCCCGTCCACGCCACGTCGGGCACCCGCCAGCCGGTGACGCACTGGAAGTCCCGCACCAGCCGGGTCGGGCGCATGGCGACCAGGTCGGCCAGGGTCAGCTCCAGGGGCGCTCCACCAGGCCCGTCACCCGGAGCCGGTAGTCGGCCGGCTCCCGCTCGGGCAGGAACCCGACCACCGAGTAGATGCGGAAGCGGCCGGCGGCGGGGAGCAGGCCGGTCAGGCCGGTGCGGTCCATGGCCGAGATGGGCGCCAGCGCCCGGTTGAAGGCGTCGGCCAGCCTCGACCCCCACACGATCCCGGCGGCGCCCAGGCCGAGCATGCCGAGGACGACGCGGCGGCCCACGGGCGTCCCGGGATCGGCGTCGCTCACCATCACCCTGTGCTACGGAGCCGGCCACCGTCGCGGTCGTCCCTCCGGCCCCCGGCCGCGTTACGGCTGGGTGACCTGGAGCTCGGGGCGGTACACCCGGGCCGGCCCCATGGCGACGATCTCCCCGGCCATGGCGGCGAAGGCCCGCGACGCCTCGCCGCCGGGGTCGGAGACGGTCACGGGCACGCCCACGTCGCCGCCCTCCCGCAGGGCCGGCACCAGGGGGATGCGGCCCAGCAGCGGGACGCCCAGGGCGGCGGCCAGCTCGGCGCCCCCGCCCGAGCCGAAGATCTCGTAGCGCTTCGCGTCGTCGCCGGTGAACCACGACATGTTCTCGACGACCCCCCGCAGCGGCAGGTTCACCTTGCGGGCCATGTAGGCCGTCCGCTGGGCCACCCGCTGGGCCGCCGCCTGGGGCGTGGTGACCACCAGCATCTCGGAGCGGGACAGGTACTGCGCCATGGACAGGGCGACGTCGCCCGTGCCCGGCGGCATGTCCACCAGCAGGTAGTCCACGTCGCCCCACAGCACGTCGACGAGGAACTGCTCGAGGGCCTTGTGGAGCATGGGCCCCCGCCACATGACCGGCTGGTCCTCCTCCACGAAGAACCCGATGGAGATGACCTTGATGCCGTGGGCGACGGGGGGGACGATCATGTCGTCGATCACCACCGGGTCGGAGGTGATCCCCAGCATCTTGGGGACGGAGAACCCGTAGACGTCGGCGTCCAGCACCGCCACCTCGTGGCCCAGGCGGGCCAGGGCGATCGCCGTGTTGACGGTGACCGACGATTTGCCCACGCCCCCCTTGCCCGAGGAGATGCCGAGCACGCGGGTGCGGGAGCCGGCGGCCATGAACTGGTTGACCCGCCCCTCCTCGTGGCCGAGGGGCCTGGCCGCGGTGGGCCCGCCGGCGGGGGCGCCCATCTGGCGGCGCACGGCGGCCCGCTCCTCGTCGCTCATCACCGTCATGTCCACGGACACCTCGTCCACCCCGTCGAGGGCCCGCACGGCGTCGGTGACCCGGGTGGTGATCTCGGCCCGCAACGGGCAGCCGGGCACGGTGAGGGCGACGAGGACGCCGACGCGGGAGCCCTCGATGCGGAGGTCCTTGACCATGCCCAGCTCGACGATGCTCCGGTGCAGCTCGGGGTCTTGGACGGGGCGGAGTGCGTCTCGCACCTCGGCCTCGGTGACGGGCATGGGGGCTCCTGGGGGCGGGGGACGCCGCCGCGCGGGCACCCCGGGCACCGCGCCCGAGGGAAGGGGGGCCCGCGACGGGGGCCCAGGTAGAATACCCCCGTGGACCGGCCGCCCCTCAACGACGCCGAGTTCTCGGCCGCCGTGGCCGCCGTCACGTCGGCGTTCGGGGACCCCACCAGGCGGGAGATCTTCCTCTACGCCCGGGACAGCGCCACCGGGGTCACCGCCTCGGAGGTGGCCGAGCACTTCGAGCTGCACGCCAACGTGGCCCGCCACCACCTCGACAAGCTGGCCGCCGGGGGCTACCTCGGCGTGCACGTGGAGCGGGGCGAGGGCGGGGGCGCCGGCCGGCCCTCCAAGCGCTACCGGGCCACGGCCAAGGTGCTGGAGTTCCCGGCCCGCCGCGACGACCTGCTGGTCACCCTCCTCGGGCGGGCGCTGGCCCTGCTCCCCGAGCGGGAGGCGGCGGCCATGGCCGAGCAGGTGGGCGAGGAGTACGGCCGGTCGCTGGCCCGGGAGATGTCGCCGGGCAACACCGCCCACCGGTCGTTCCAGGCGTCGCTGCACGCGGTGGCCGACGCCCTGACCGCCCACGGCTTCGCCGCCCACGCCGAGGCCCGGGGCTCTTCGCTCGCCATCGTGGCCGAGCAGTGCCCGTTCGGCGACACCGCCACCCAGCACCCGGTGATCTGCGCCGTCGACCGGGGCATCGTGCGGGGCATGCTGGCCGGCCTCTACGGCGACACGGCCCCGGCCACCACCGCCTCCCGGGCCCAGGGCGACGACGCCTGCGTCACCGCGGTGTGACGGCGCCCGCCGCCACCCGCCACTACCTCGACCACGCCTCCACGTCCCCCGCCCGCCCCGAGGTCGTCGAGGCCATGCTCCCGTGGCTCTCCGGCCCCGGCGCCGCCGACCCCGCCCGGGTGCACACCGAGGGCCGCATGGCCCGGGCCGCGGTGGAGGACGCCCGTGAGCGCGTCGCCGCCTTCCTGGGCGCCCGGCCCCGGGAGGTGGTGTTCACCAGCGGCGCCACCGAGGCGATCAACGCCGCGGTGTGGGGCGCCACCCGGCGGCGCCCGGCCGGCGCGGTGGTGGCGGCCGCCGTCGAGCACTCGGCGGTGCGGGACGCCTCGGCCCGGTCG
>JBOGHR010000321.1:0-2653 GCA_050744905.1 Acidimicrobiales bacterium | reverse complement strand
GCTTGACGGCGCGTTGGAGCTTGACGCGGGTGCCGTCGATCGTCGTGTGTTCGACCATGATGACGGCGTCGGCGCCGGCGGGGATGGGGGCGCCCGTGGCGACCTGGGCGCATTCGCCGGGACGGATCGTGAGGGCGCGGGCGGGGCCGGCGTGGATCTTGCCGATGAGGCGTAGGGTGGCGGGCCGCCGGGGGCCTGCGGCGGCGGTGTCGGCGGCGCGCACGGCGTAGCCGTCCATGGCCGTGTTGGCGAACGGGGGGACGTCCTCGCCGGCGTGCACGGCCTCGGCCGTGACCAGCCCGAGGGCGTCGGCCAGCGGCGTCCGCTGGGCGGGGAGGACAGTGCAGGAGCGCAGGACGCGGGCCCGCGCCGCGGCGACCTCGACGAGGGGCACGTCAGATCAGCTTCCTGCGCTCCACCAGCTCGACCAGGAACGACCGGAACGCCGGCCCCAGGTCCTCGCGGTCGAGGGCCAGCTCCACCGTCGCCCGCAGGTAGTCGAGCTTGTTGCCGATGTCGTACCGGCCCTCCTCGAACACGTGGCCGTACACCGTCTGCTCCTTGATGAGCAGGCCGATGGCGTCGGTGAGCTGGACCTCGCCGCCCGTCCCCGGGTCGACCTGGTCCAGGGCGTCGAAGATCTCGGGCGTGAAGACGTAACGGCCCATCACCGCCAGGTTGGACGGGGCGTCGGCGGGCGCCGGCTTCTCCACCACGTCGAGGAGGCGGACGAGGCCCTCCTCCACGTGCTCGGGCCGGGCGCAACCGTAGGACGACACCTCGTGGCGGGCCACCTCCTTCAAGGCCACCACCGAGCGGCCGTAGCGGGCGTGGATGGCCAGCATGTCGTCCAGCACCCGGCTGCCCTCGCGCATGATGTCGTCGCCCAGCATCACCACGAACGGCTCGCTTCCGACGTGCTGGCGGGCGACGCTCACGGCGTGGCCCAGCCCCCGGGGCTCGCCCTGGCGCACGTAGTGGATGTCGGCCATGTCGGCGATGGCCCGCACCTCGTCGAGCAGCTCGGTCTTGTCCTTGGAGGCCAGCTCGGCCTCCAGCTCGAAGGACCGGTCGAAGTGGTCCTCCAGGCTGCGCTTCCCGCGCCCGGTGATGATCAGGATGTCGCGGATCCCGGCCCGTACCGCCTCCTCCACCACGTACTGGATGGCCGGCTTGTCGACGACGGGGAGCATCTCCTTGGGCTGCGCCTTGGAGGCGGGCAGGAAGCGCGTGCCCAGCCCCGCCGCCGGGATCACGACCTTGCGCACCGGCCTCGCCATCCCGCCATCGTAGGGACGCCCCGGGGCGCACGTCCGCCGGGCCGGTACACTCGGCAGTCGAGTTCGTCGAGTGCCAACGGAGGCGCCGCGCCCGATGCCCACCTACGAGTACGCGTGCAAGAGCTGCGGTGAGCACCTCGAGGTCGTCCAGTCGTTCCGCGACGACCCGCTGACCACCTGCCCCAGCTGCCGGGGGCCGCTGCGCAAGGTGTTCGGGGCCATCGGCATCGCCTTCAAGGGCAGCGGCTTCTACAAGACCGACAGCCGGTCGTCGTCGGGCGGGGACGCCAAGCCGGCCAAGGGCAAGGACGCCGCGGCAGCGTCGTCCCCCGCCGGGTCGTCGTCGTCGCCGTCGTCGGGCGACAAGGCCGGCTCCGGGAGCGGCACCAAGGCCGCCGCCTCGTCCTGACCGCCCCCTCCGTGGGCCGGCCACAGGCGGAGATCGGCGTCTTCGGGGGGTCGGGCTTCTACTCGTTCCTGGCCGACGTCGAGCTGGTCCCGGTCCACACGCCGTACGGCTCGCCGTCGGCGCCGGTGGCAGTGGGCACGGTGGGCGGCCGGTCGGTGGCGTTCCTCCCCCGCCACGGCGTCCACCACGAGCTGCCGCCCCACCGGGTCAACTACCGGGCCAACGTGTGGGCGCTGCGGGAGCTGGGGGTGCGGCGGGTGGTGGGCCCGTGCGCCGCCGGGTCGCTCCGGCCCGACGTCAAGCCGGGCGAGTTCGTCCTCGTCGACCAGCTGGTGGACCGCACCCGGGGCCGGGCCGACACCTTCTTCGACGGCGGCGTGGTCGGCCACGTCGCCTTCGCCGACCCGTACTGCCCCGACCTGCGGGCGTCGCTGCGGGCGGCGGCCGGCCAGGTCGGCGTCACCGTCCACGACCGGGGCACGATCGTGGTGATCCAGGGGCCCCGGTTCTCCACGCGGGCCGAGTCGGCGTGGTACCGGTCCCTGGGCTGGGACGTGATCAACATGACGCAGTACCCCGAGGCGTACCTGGCCCGGGAGCTGGGCCTCTGCTACGCCGGCGTCGCCCTGGTGACCGACTACGACACCGGGCTGGAGGGCGTCGACGGCATCGAGCCGGTGACCATGGACGTGGTGTTCAAGGTGCTGGCCGACAACGTGGACCGCACCCGGGCGCTGCTCTTCGCCGCCATCCCGGCGCTGGCGTCGGCACCGGGGTGCGCGTGCGGCGACGCCCTTTCCAGCGGGCCGCTGCGCGCCTAGGTTCTGCGGCGGACGCTTCCCCCCGTTCCGGCCCCCGCCTGGAAGGGAGCGCCCGTGCGCCTCCGCCGTTCCCCCGTCCCGTTCTGGGCCCTCGCCGTCGCGCTGGCGATGGCCACCGGCCTCGCCGTGGCCCGCCTGGCCGG
>JBOGHR010000320.1:0-3519 GCA_050744905.1 Acidimicrobiales bacterium | reverse complement strand
CGTCGCCGCCGTGGTGGCGAGGCTGCGCGACGGCGCCGGCCGGGCGACGGCGGCCACCAACGGTGGGGCGAAGGCGAACGGTCGGGCGGCGAAGAGCGGTCGGGCGGCGAAGCCGGCCCCGGCGCCGCCGCCCGCGCCCCCGCCCCCGGTGGAGCTGTTCGTGGAGGACGATCGTCCCACCGGCATCGCCAAGGACCCGGCCGCCATCAGCCGCCTCCTCCAGGAGGCGTGCGACGAGGAGTGGGGCGTGCGCGTCTCGTACCGCAACGCCAAGGGGGCCAGCACCCAGCTCAACCTGGTCGTCGACCACGTCTCGACCGACAGCGTCATCGCCGAGGTCCTCCCGAGCTTCAACCACCGCACCCTCAACCTGCAGCGCGTCCACTGGGCCCGAGTGCTCACCGAGACCGAGGAGGACCAGCTCCTTTGACCGCCACCGACGGGCCCTTGATCGTCCAGTCCGACCGCACGCTGCTCCTCGACGTCGACCACCCCGACGCCGCCGCCTGCCGGGCCCAGATCGCCCCCTTCGCCGAGCTGGAGCGCTCGCCGGAGCACGTGCACACCTACCGGGTCACCTCGCTCGGCCTGTGGAACGCCCGCGCCGCCGGCGTCGACGCCGAGACGGTGGTCGACGCGCTGCTCCGGTGGTCGCGCTACGCCGTGCCCCAGTCGCTGCTGGTCGACGTGGCCGAGGTGATGCAGCGCTACGGGCGCCTCGTCCTCGAGGTGCACCCCGTCCACGGGCTGGTGCTGCGCTCCACCGACCTGGCCGTGCTCGAGGAGGTCCTGCGGGCCAAGGCGGTGGCGCCCCTCGTCGGCCCCCGCATCGACGCCGACACCGTGGCCGTGCCCCGCAGCGAGCGGGGCCGGCTCAAGCAGGCGCTGCTCAAGGCGGGGTGGCCGGCCGACGACCGGGCCGGCCACGTCGACGGCGCGGCGCACGCCATCGCCCTGCGGGACGACGCCGGCTTCACCCTCCGGGCCTACCAGGAGGAGGCGGTGGACGCCTTCACGGCGGCCGGCAGCGGCGTGGTGGTGCTGCCCTGCGGAGCAGGCAAGACCCTGGTGGGGCTGGCGGCCATGGCCCGCACCGGGGCCCGCACGCTGGTGCTGGTCACCAACGTCGTCGCCGCCCGCCAGTGGCGCCGGGAGCTGCTGGCCCGCACCACCCTCACCGCCGACGAGGTGGGCGAGTACTCGGGGGAGCGCAAGGAGATCCGGCCCGTCACCATCGCGACCTACCAGATCCTCATCAGCCGCCGGAAGGGCGCCCTCCCCCACCTGGAGCTGCTCTCGGGGGAGGACTGGGGCCTCATCGTCTACGACGAGGTCCACCTGCTGCCGGCGCCGGTGTTCCGGATGACGGCCGAGATCCAGAGCCGCCGCCGTCTGGGGCTCACCGCCACCCTGGTGCGGGAGGACGGCCGGGAGGGCGACGTCTTCTCCCTCATCGGCCCCAAGCGCTACGACGCCCCCTGGCGCGACATCGAGGCCCAGGGCTGGATCGCCCCCGCCCGCTGCACCGAGGTGCGGGTCACGCTCACCGACGAGGAACGGCTCACCTACGCCCTGGCCGAGAGCGAGGACCGCTACCGCACCGGCGCCACCGCCCGCTCCAAGCTCGCCGTCGTGGCCGCGCTGTGCGAGGCGGCCGTGCGCCGGGGCGAGCCCACCCTCGTCATCGGCCAGTACCTCGACCAGCTCGACGCCATCGCCGCCCGGCTGGGGGCGCCGGTGATCACCGGCAAGACCCCCACCCGCGACCGCCAGCGCCTCTACGAGGAGTTCTGCGCCGGCGCGGCGCCCGTCCTGGTCGTCTCCAAGGTCGCCAACTTCTCCATCGACCTGCCCGAGGCGTCGGTGGCCATCCAGGTGTCGGGCACCTTCGGGAGCCGCCAGGAGGAGGCCCAGCGCCTGGGTCGCATCCTGCGCCCCAAGGCCGACGGTCGCCAGGCCCACTTCTTCACCATCGTGGCCCGCGACACCAACGACCAGACCTTCGCCGCCTCCCGGCAGCGCTTCCTGGCCGAGCAGGGCTACGCGTACACCATCGTCGACGGCGAGGACGTCCTGGCCGCCGCCGAGCGCCGCCGGCGCGACGACGAGCTCGACCCCGGCCGGGAGCTGCCGGTGGGGGAGGGCCCGCTGGCCTGGTGAGGGGCCGGCGACCCGGCGGCCGGGGCTTCCGGTTTCCCGGCCGGCGACGGTTCCCTCGCCTTCGCCCTCCCGTCCGCCATGGCCCGCCTGCGGTTCCGCCCTGTGGTACATGAAGCCCACCGGATGGCCCGCATTTCGTTAAATGCCCCTGGACAGGCGAACGTGTGTTTGGTACAATGGCCGGGTGGGCATAGGCGTGCTGGAGCGGGAGGGCGGCGAGATCGAGGTCCGCTGCGACGGTCCCGAGGTCCGCCTGTGCGCCGCCATGGGCGTGGTCAACGCCGCCACCGCCGAGGTGGTGGCGGCCATCGCCGAGGCGCTGGAGGACCCCGCCGGCTGGCAGGGCGACGGCATCGTCTCCCCCGAGCACTGGGTTGCCCTGCGCTGCGGCGTCACCTCCTCCCGGGCCCGGCGCCTGGTGGCCATGGCCCGGGCGCTGGCGACGCTGCCCTCGGCCGCCGCCGCCTTCGCCACCGGGGCGTTGAGCGAGGACCAGGCCAACCTGGTGTGCGCCCACGTCGACCCCGCCCACGACGACCAGGTCACCGAGCTGGCCCGGCGCTGCACCGTCAGCCAGCTGCGGCGCATCCTGCCCACCGTGGCGCCGCCCCCGCCGGTCCCCGACCCCACGCCCGACCGCCAGCCGCTGGCCGGCGAGGAGGGCGACGCCGGCGCCGGGTTGGGCGACACCCCGGGGCGGCGGGAGGTGGCCTTCGGCAACGGCGAGGACGGCCGGTGGTGGGCCCGCATGCTGCTGCCGCCCGACGAGGGTGCGCTGGTGCAGACGGCCCTGGAGGCGGCGCGCGACTCGCTGTTCCGGGCCCGCCATCCCGGCGGCGACGGCGACGAGCCCGCCGACACGGTGGGATGGGCCGACGCCGTGGTGCACCTGGCCGACGCCGCGCTGTCGGGCATCGAGGGCACCGGGCGCCTGCCCGCCGACCGCTACCAGGTGGTCGTCCACGTCGATGCCGACCACCCCGACCGGGCCCGGCTCCACCTCGGGCCGCTCCTGCCGGGCTCGCTGCGGGACTACCTGAGCTGCGACGCCACCGGGCGGGTGGTGGCCGAGCGCCACGGCACGCCGGTGCACGTCTTCGCCCGCCGGCGCACGGTGGACGACCGTCTTCGCCGCCTGGTCGAACAGCGCGACGGGGGCTGTAGGGTGCCCGGTTGCGGCGCCCGGCGGGGCCTGCACGTCCACCACCTCGAGCACTGGGAGGACGGCGGGCTCACCATTCCGTCGAACGTGTGTTCCCTGTGCCCGGCTCACCACCGTCTCCACCACGCCGGCCGGCTGGGCATCGCCGGCGACCCCACCACCGCCGACGGGCTGGTGTTCACCGACCACCGGGGCCG
>JBOGHR010000319.1:0-3187 GCA_050744905.1 Acidimicrobiales bacterium | reverse complement strand
CGACCCCGAGTTCCTCCACGACCTGCGGGTGGCCGTGCGCCGCACCCGGTCGGTGCTGGCCCAGGGCCGCCGGGTGCTGCCGTCCGACGTGCGGGCGCAGTACCGGGAGGCGTTCGGCTGGCTGGGGGGCGCCACCGGGCCGGCACGCGACCTCGACGTGTACGGGATCGAGTGGGACGGCTACGTCGCCCCCCTCGGCCCCGGCCCGGCGGCGGCCCTCGAGCCGGTGCGCGCCCACATCGAGGGCCTGCGGGTGTCCGCCCACGCCGCCCTGTCCGAGGTCCTGCGCTCGGAGCGCTACCGCCGGCTCATGGACGGCTGGCGGGCCTGGGTGGGCGCCGGCGCGCCCGGCCCCGTGGGAGCGGGCCGCGACGCCGGCCGGCCCATCGGCGCCGTCGCCGCCGAGCGCATCCGGGCGGCCCAGGCCCAGGTCCTCGACCGGGGCCGCGGCATCGACGCCCGCACCCCGGCCGAGGAGCTGCACGAGCTGCGGAAGGACGCCAAGAAGCTGCGCTACCTCCTCGAGTGCTTCGGCGGGCTCTACGCGCCCGGCCCCCGCAAGGCGTTCGTGCAGCGCCTGAAGGCGCTCCAGGACAACCTGGGCCGCCACCAGGACGCCGAGGTGCACGTGGCCCAGCTCCGCGACATCGCCGCCGCCCTCCCCGGCGAGGGCCGGGGCGAGGCCACTCTGGTCGCCCTGGGCCAGCTGGCCGAGAGCCTCGACCGCACCCGGCGGGCGGCCCGCGAGGAGTTCGCCGGGCGCTTCCGCGCCTACGACGCCAAGGCGACGGCCCGGTCGCTGGACGAGCTGCTCGCCTCGTCGCCCCGCTCGTGACCCGGGTCCTCGCCACCTACAGCATCAAGGGCGGCGTGGGGAAGACCACCTCGGCCGTCAACCTGGCCCACGAGGCGGCCCGGGCCGGCGCCCGCGTCCTGGTCTGGGACCTCGACCCCCAGGGGGCGGCCAGCTTCTACCTCCGGGTGCGGCCCCGGGTGAAGGGCGGCTCCGAGCGGCTGGTGGCCCGCGGCGAGCTGGCCCGCCACGTGCGCGGCACCGGCGTGGCGGCGGTCGACCTGGTGCCCGCCGACTTCTCCCTGCGCCACCTCGACCTCCACCTCGACGGCACCCGCCGGCCCACCGAGCGCCTGGCGTCGCTGCTGGCGCCGCTGGCGCCCGCCTACGACGTGGTGCTGGTGGACTGCCCGCCCAGCATCTCCCTCGCCAGCGAGGCGGTGTTCGGGGCGGCCGGCGCCCTGATCGTGCCGGTCATCCCCACCACCCTGTCGTCGCGCACGCTCACCCAGCTGGCGCAGTTCCTGGAGGGCCAGCCCGGGGCCCCCGCCCTCCTGCCCCACTTCGCCATGGTGGACCGCCGCAAGAAGCTCCACCGCGAGCAGCTCGAGGCGCTGTCGGCGGCCTGGCCCGCCTTCCTCACCACCGTGATCCCGAGCGCCAGCGCCGTCGAGCGCATGGGAGTCGAGCGGGCGCCGGTCGCCGCGTTCGCGCCGTCGTCGGCCGCCGCCCGCGCCTTCCGGTCCCTGTGGGCCGAGACGGCCACCCGCCTCTGGCCCTGACCGCCGGCCGCCGGCGTGTGGACCACGGGGTCCGTGAACGTGTCGAAGGCGGCCCGCACGGCGGCGGAGCGCCCGTCGGTGCAGGTGGTGCCGGCGGGGTGTCCGGCGCCCGGCGCGCCCGCTGACGGGGGCGGGAGCGCCGGAAGAAAGCCCGGGGGTGGCGGCCGGTGGCCACGGCCGCCACCCTCAGGCGGCCTGGAGGCCGGGCCGGGCCGCCTCGGTGACGAAGCTGGCCCGGGTCGACGCCGGCGCCCCCGGCGAGGTCACGTAGGGCAGCACCCGGTAGTCGGCCCGCCACTGCCCGGGCGTCACCGTGCAGCGGACGTAGCCCCGCTGGGCGTTGAAGAACCGGAAGTGGGGGTTCTCCCGCAGCACCGTCTCGCCCCCCGCCGTGGTGTCGGCTCCGTTGCCGCCGCTGGTCACCGACGTCCCGATCAGCTCCACGCCGGTGGTGGCCGAGGCGGGGTCCTCGAAGTCCGCCTTGAGGTCGGCGGCGTAGTTGACGTGGACGTCGCCGGTGAGCACCACCGGGTTCAGCACCTCGGGGCCGCGGGCCACGATGGCGGCCATGACCCGGTCGCGGGACGCCTTGTAGCCGTCCCAGGCGTCCATGCTGAAGCGCTGGACGGGGCCGGCCTCGAAGTCGCGCTGGGCGAACACGACCTGCTGGGCGAGCACGTTCCAGGTGGTGGTGGAGCGGGCCAGCCCGTCGACCAGCCACCGCTCCTGGTCGTCGCCGGTGATCGTGCGGGACGGGTCGAGGCGCTCGGCGCAGTCGATGCGGGTGCGGTCGCCGCACGCCTGGTCGGAGCGGTACTGGCGGGTGTCGAGGACGTGGAAGGAGGCCAGCGAGCCCCAGGCCAGGCGCCGGTGGAGGGGCAGGTCGATGCCCACCGGGGCCATCGAGGGCCGCAGCGGCATGTTCTCCCAGTAGGCCTGGAGGGCGGCCGCCCGCCGGGCCAGGAACGCCTCCCGGGTCTGGCCGTCCTCCTCGGGCACCTCGTCGGCCCAGTTGTTGTCGACCTCGTGGTCGTCCCAGGTGACGATCCACGGTGCCGCCCCGTGGGCCGCCTGGAGGTCGGGGTCGGTGCGGTACTGGGCGTGGCGCACCCGGTAGTCGGCCAGGGTGTGGATGTGCCCGTTGGAGAAGGCCCGGACGTTGCCGGTGGGCGAGCGGTACTCCGACGGCGCGTACTCGTAGATGTAGTCGCCCAGGTGCACCATGAGGTCGAGGTCGTCCTCGGCCATGTGCCGGTAGGCGGTGAAGTACCCGTGCTCGAACATGCTGCAGGAGGCGAACCCGAGTCGCAGCGGGGTCGTGGAGCCGGCGGCGGGCGCCGTGCGGGTGCGCCCCACGGGGCTGATCTCGGCCTCGGCGCGGAAGCGGTAGAAGTACTCGCGCCCCGGGCGCAGGCCGTCGACCTCGGCGTGGACGGAGTGGGCCGTCTCCGGGCGGGTCACCTCCAGGCCCCGGTGGACGACCCGGGAGAACCGCTCGTCCTCGGCCACCTCCCACAGCACGGCGACCGGGCGGGGGGGCATGCCGCCGGTGCCGTCGGGGGCCAGCGGGTCGGGGGCCAGGCGGGTCCAGAGGACCATGCCGCCGGGCGTC
>JBOGHR010000318.1:0-2826 GCA_050744905.1 Acidimicrobiales bacterium | reverse complement strand
GGGCCAGGTGGGTGCCCCGCTTGGTGGCGGCCACGGCGTGGATCTCGTCGACGATGACGTGCTCGACCGAGCCCAGGACCTCGGTCGCCGACGAGGTGAGCAGCAGGTACAGGGACTCGGGGGTGGTGACCAGGATGTCGGGCGGGCGGCGCGCCATGTCCCGCCGGTCCCGGGCCGGCGTGTCGCCCGTGCGGGTGGCCACGGTGACGGCCGGCGGCTCGATCCCGGCCCGCTGGGCCTCCAGGGCGATGCCGGCCAGGGGGGCGCGCAGGTTGCGCTCCACGTCGTAGGTCAGCGCCTTCAGGGGTGACACGTACAGCACCCGGCAGCGCTGACCGGGGCCCGGCGGCGGCGGGGTGGTGAGCAGGCGGTCGAGGGTCCACAGGAAGGCGGCCAGCGTCTTGCCCGACCCCGTGGGGGCCAGGATCAG
Source organism: Acidimicrobiales bacterium (assembly GCA_050744905.1). Lineage (GTDB taxonomy): Bacteria > Actinomycetota > Acidimicrobiia > Acidimicrobiales > DATLFN01. The sequence continues at coordinate 2,396 of JBOGHR010000318.1, read as the reverse complement.
CGCCGACTCGCCGCGGCTGACAGCCTTCCAGCCGCGCTCCTGGGCGGGCGTGGGCGCCTCGAAGGTGGCCGTGAACCACGACCGGGTGATGGGGGAGAACCGGTCCAGGGCGCCCACGGGCCAAGCGTACGGTCGGGCGGCCGACCGGAGCGGCACCCGCACGCCCCGCCCTTCGCCTGGACCGCCCGCCGGGCCGGGGCGGGACGGGTAGCGTCGAGGGGTGGACCCCGTGCGCTGGGACGACCGTCCCCGCCTGCGCCGGCCGGTGCTGGTCGCCGCCTTCGAGGGGTGGAACGACGCCGGCGAGGCGGCCTCGCTGGCGGCCCGCTACCTGGCCGCCCAGTGGGCGGCCCGCCGGTTCGCCACCGTCGACCCCGAGGAGTTCTACGACTTCACCGCCACCCGCCCCCGCGTCCGCTTCGGCGAGGGGCCGCGGCGCGAGGTGGTGTGGCCCGACGGCGAGCTGAGCGCGGCCTCCCCCGTCGGGTCGGCCCACGACGTGGTCTTCCTCCACGCCGCCGAGCCCCAGCTCCGGTGGCGCACCTACGCGGCCGCCGTGGTCGACGTCGCCCGCTCCCTGGGCGTCGAGCTGGCGCTCACCCTGGGGGGCCTGGGCGCCGAGGTCCCCCACACCCGGCCGGCGCGGATCACCGGCACGGCGGCCGACGCCGACCTCGAACGCCGCCTGGGGCTCGAGCGGTCCCGCTACCAGGGCCCGACCGGGATCGTCGGCGTCCTCCACGACGCCCTGGCCGGGGGCGGGATCGCCTCGGCGTCGCTGTGGGCCGCCGTGCCCCACTACGTCTCCGGCACCCCGTCGCCCAAGGCCGCCCTCGCCCTGGTCGAGCGCACGGCCGCCCTGCTCGGGGCGCAGATCGAGACGCTCGACCTGGAGGTGGCGGCCGCCGCCTACGAGCGCCAGGTGAGCGAGGTGGTGGCCGAGGACGACGACGTGGCCGGCTACGTGGCCCGCCTGGAGGAGAGCGGTGGCGACGACGACGCCGGCGAGCCCGACGAGCTGCCGTGGCCGCCGCCCCCCGACCTGGCCGGCGAGGTGGAGCGCTTCCTCCGCGACCAGGCACCGGAATGACGGTCATCCGGCCCTTCCCGCCGAAGCAGACGCCTGGTGGGCACCGGCCCGCTACGGGCGCACCCCGTAGCGGGCCAGGACCTCGACGGCGTCCGGGAAGACGGTCCGAGCGGCGTCGACGAGGTCGCCGGGCCGGGCCACCCGGTACGCCTGGCGGGCCACGTAGAGTCGCAGGGCGCAGTCGACCAGCCCGGCGTCGCCCAGGGCGGCCAGCGCCTGGGCCCCCTGGACGTAGACGCTGCGGTAGTACGCCGAGCGGCGCGACTCCCAGAACGTCATCGGCTCGCCCAGCCGTCCCCGGCCGGCGGCGGGGACCGACGTGGCCCGCATGCTCGCCAGCGTCCCCTCGAAGCGGCCCTCGGCGTAGGTAGCCAGCCCCTCGTCCATCCACGGGTCGCGGCCCTGGTTGTTGGCGACCAGGCCGTAGAACCACATGTGGGCCACCTCGTGCGACGTCGTCCGCCCGATCGTCCCCGGGCCCTGGAGCACGTGCATGGGGTACTCGATGCCGCCGCTCAGGTGGGGAGTGACGGCCACGGTGTAGGTGGGCCACGGGTAGGGGCCGAACCGGCTCCCGAAGTCCTCCAGGGCCCGGACGATGCGCGCCACGTAGGCGCCCGGCGACTCGCCGATCCCCTCGTGCACGCCCACGGTGACCTGCACCGGCTGGGGCGCGCTGGCGGTGGCGGAGGCGGTCGAGAAGCGCCCCACCGACATGGCGAAGTCGTTGACGGCGGTGGCCGTCCACCGCCCGGTGCCGTCGTCGACGCCGGTGGCCAGGACGTCGAAGCCGGGGGGGACGGTGACGGTGGCGACGATGTCGGCGACCGGCGTCATCGACGCCTCGGCGAAGCCCGACGACGCCGGCTGGACCGCCCAGCCGATGCCCGGCTCCCAGGCCAGGATGGGCCAGAACGACCCGAGGCGGATGGCGTCGCCGGTGCGCGAGATCCGGTCCGACACCGTGCCGGGAAGGGTGAGCCGCCAGGCGACGCCGACGTCGATCGTGCGCCCGGCGGCGATGGGCCCGGGCCGGGCCACGACGGTGGTGGCGTCCGGCATGGAGGCGTCGACCGGCCGCCCGTCCACGACCACGGCGCCCACGTCCAGCCGGGCGCCCGCCGCCGCCGTCCGGGGGGCGTTGGCCCACAGCCGGAACACGAGCTGGTCGGTGGGCAGGTCGGGGGTGAACCGGACGTGGACGTCGCCCTCGACGGCGTTCTGGTCGGGCCTCACGTCGACCCGCAGGGCGTACCGGGGGCGGTCGTCGCGGGGACCCTGGCGGGCGGGGACGGCAGGGCACGAC
>JBOGHR010000317.1:0-1916 GCA_050744905.1 Acidimicrobiales bacterium | reverse complement strand
GCCCCGGCGCCGGCGCGGCGACGAGCCGGTGGGCCGAGGCCCACCGGCTCCTGCCGGCGCCGCCGAGGGGTCAGCCCAGCTCGGCCAGGATCTTCTCGCCGATCTGCTTGCTCAGGACCGACGCGCTGTGGCCGCCCTTCCAGCGGTTCGACAGCACGGCGATCACGATGCCGTCGTCCGGGTAGATGCGAAGGTAGGACTTGGCCCCGGGCTGGCCGCCCGACTTGCCCACCACCCGGGTTGTGCCGTCGTCGGCGGTGCCCACGTTCCAGCCGTAGGCGTAGGCGCCGGCCGGCGGCGTCCACATCTCCTCCCGGGCGGCGTCGCTCACCACGTCGCCGGCCAGGATCGACAGTCCCAGGCGCACCAGGTCGGGGGCGGTGGACTGGAGCCCCCCGCCCAGCACCTTGGAGCTGAGGTTGTCGGGGTCGAACGCCTCGTTGGTGTCGGATGTGTAGAGGACGGACTGGTCCTTGACCGGCTGGCCGGCGACCTCGGGCGCCAGCGTGGACGCTCCGGCCACCGCCGACACGTGCTCGCGCACGATGTCGCCGATGGGCCTGCCCTCCAGGCGCTCGAACACCGCACCGAGCACGTCGTAGGCGTGGGTGCTGTAGAGGTACTGGCCCGGGGTGCAGGCCAGCGGCTCGTCCATGTGGGCCTGCACCGCCGCCCAGGCCGTGTCGTACTGGTCGTACACCATGGTGCCGAACGGCTCGGGGTAGCTGGCCACGCAGCTGCGGTTGGTGGCCGTCTGGCCCACGGTGTAGGTGTGGTGGGCGGGCAGCTCGGGCAGGTGGTCGCGGACCGGGTCGTCCACATCGAGGCCGGGGTGGCGGTCGAGCATGCGCATGAGCAGCACGCCGCCCACCGCCTTGCTCACCGAGGCCATCCGCAGCACCGAGCCGCCGTGCATCCACACGCCGGCGTCGACGTCCTGGTGGCCGAAGCCCCGCTGGTACACCAGCTTGCCCTCGTGGGCCACTGCCACGCTGATGCCGGGCACGTCGAAGTCGTCCAGGTGGCCCTTGACGGCGCCGTCCACCCACGAGCGCAGGGCCCAGGAGGGACGGTCGCTGTTCTGCCGCCAGATGCCGGCGTAGCGCACGCCGCCGGCCGTCTCGTACCTCTCGTAGTCGACCAGGCGGAAGCCCCGGTCCCGCATCTCGTTCCAGCGGTTCCGGTAGCCGGTGGCGTCCATGTCCCGGCGCTCGACCCAGCCCCGCCCGTTGCGGTTCTCGACCCAGATGCCGGCGTAGCGCTGCCCCGGGCCCGTCATCACCGACTCGACGTCGAGCATCCGCAGGCCCTGGGCCCGGTAGGCCGTGAACGCCGACGAGAAGGCGGCGTCGTCGAGGCCTCGGCGCAGCTTCCAGGCCAGGCCCTCGCGGTTGTCGACCCAGGCGGCCGCGTACCGCAGCCCGGAGCCGACCGGGTAGACCTCGACGTCGACGGGCAGGTAGCCCTTGGCCCGGTACTGGTCGAACTTCTCGCTGAACTGGGCCGAGGTGACGTTGCGGTAGGACGCCCAGCCCAGGCCCTCCCGGTTCTCCACCCACACGCCGGCGAAGTACCGGGTGCCGCCCGCCACGTAGGACTCCTGGTCGACCACCCGGTAGCCGGCGTCGCGCAGCTCCGCCCACTTGGCCCCGAACTGGGCGCTGGTCAGGTCCCGCAGCGAGTACCAACCCCGGCCGTCGGGGTTCTTCTCGAACACCGCGCCCACCCGGTAGTCGCCGCCCGTGACGTCCACCTCGAGGTCGGTCACCATGTAGCCCTTGGCCTTCAGGTCCGCGAAGCGGGCCCCGAACTGGTCGCTGGTCAGGTTGCGCAGCGAGACCCACGCCGTCTCCGGCCGGTCGAACAGGTCGGTCGGGGCGAGGGGGGCCGCCGACGCCGTGCCCGGGAGCAGGGCG
>JBOGHR010000316.1:0-1754 GCA_050744905.1 Acidimicrobiales bacterium | reverse complement strand
GAGCTCGTGTTCAACGCCCCCGGGTGGGACGACGAGCTGCTCGCCGCCGCCGGCAACGAGGTGTCGATCGAGGGCTCGGTCGCGATCTTCGGCGACACCGTGTACTTCGCCAACTCGGGCGGCCTCGTGCAGGGCTGGGACATCAGCGGCCTGCGCACCGGCGCGGGGCCGCCGACCCGAATCTTCCGGTTCTGGACCGGTGACGACACCGACGGATCCGTGGTCGTCGACGAGGAGGGCATGCTCTACGTCGGCTCCGAATGGGAACGCCACAACGCCCGCGGCGCCGAGGTGGGCCAGATGGCCAAGCTCGACCCGGCGGCGGAGAACCCGCTCGTCTGGTCGCAGAGAGACGACGGCGCCGACAAGGCGGGCGTGTTCAGCACGCCCGCGCTCTACCAGGACCTCGTGATCTTCACGACCTACACCGGCAGGGCGGTCGGTCTCGACCGGGCCACCGGGGCCGTGCGGTTCGAGAAACGGCTGCCGGCCCCGCTCATGGGCTCGCCGGTCGTCGTCGACGGCGTCTGGCTCCAGGGCGACTGCGACGGCGTCCTGCACGCGTACGACGTGCGCAACACCACGATCGACCCGCCCGAGCTGTGGTCGGTGAGGCTGGGCGGCTGCATCGAGTCGACCCCGGCCGTCTGGAAGGGCCGGATCTACGTCGGCACCCGCGCGGGCCTGTTCCACGCCGTCGGCGACGGCTAGGTCTCGCGGCAAGCTCGGGATCTTCCGGCATTTCCGCAGGTCACAGGGTCGCGAGGGACCATCCCCGTAGCTGTCACACCCCGTCGGCACAATCGGTGACATGAGCATCCTGATCGTCGTGGCAGTGGTGGGCCTCTGCGTCGCCGTCGTCGTGCTCCAGCGCCGCAACGCCCAGGCCCTGGCCGCCGAGCTTCGGCGCACCACGGCCGAGCAGAGCCAGGCGGTGGTGGGGGAGACGCTGGAGCGGGTGCTGGCCGCCAACCGGAACCTGATGGAGACCGAGCGGCAGGTCACGGCCACCGACCTCGAGGGCAAGAAGTCGCTCATCGACCAGCAGCTCGTCGCCATGACCGAGCGCCTCGATCAGGTCGGCGCGCTCATGCAGGAGCTCGAGAGCGACCGGGAGCGGAAGTTCGGCCGCATCAGCGCCCAGCTCGACCAGCAGCACGAGGGCCTCTCGTCGCTGCTCCAGACGACTCAGAGCCTGCGCGAAGCACTCTCGAGCAGCAAGGCCCGGGGCCAGTGGGGCGAGCGCATGGCCGAAGACGTGCTCCGCCTCTCGGGCCTGATCGAGAACGTCAACTACCGCAAGCAGCGGGCCATCGACGGTGGTGTCCCCGACTTCACCTTCTTCCTGCCCAACGACCTCCTGCTCCACATGGACGTCAAGTTCCCGCTCGACAACTACGTCCGCTGCATCGAGGCCGAGTCCGACCTCGACCGCAAGCGCTTCCGCGACGACTTCCTGCGCGACGTGCGCCATCACGTGCGCTCGCTCGCCTCGCGCAGCTACGTCGACCCTGCCGGCGGCACGGTCGACTTCGTCCTCCTGTTCATCCCCAATGAACAGCTCTACGGGTTCATCCACGAGGAAGACGGCCACATCGCCGAAGACGCCGCCCGTGCCGGCGTGGTGCTGTGCTCGCCGCTGACGCTGTTCGCGGTGCTGGCGTTGATCCGCCAGACCGTCGACAACTTCCAGCTGGCCAAGACCTCCGACGAGATCCTGGCCCTGCTGGGCGTGTTCAAGAAGCAGTGGGGGA
>JBOGHR010000315.1:0-3463 GCA_050744905.1 Acidimicrobiales bacterium | reverse complement strand
CTGTTCTGCGGCAGGCACCCCGTCACCGGCGCCTACCTGGCCTCGGCCAAGGGCTCGTCGGCTCGCGCCAGCGCCCGCTCCGCCGGCAAGGACCTCGATGTGCGAGCGGCCGCTGCCCGACTGGGAGTGCCCGCCGAGAGGGTCCGGGCGCTGCTGCGCTCCGGTGAGCTGGCCGGCGAGAAGCGCCGCAGCGGGGCGTGGCGAGTCGGCGCCGGCGCCCTCGACGCCTACGAGGAGGGCCGACCCCAACCCCCGGCCCTCGGCAACCTCCCGGCGCCCGCCGCCGATGGCACCTACAGCCTGGCGGAGGCGGCCCGCCTGGCCGGGGTCAACCGTTCCTACCTGGCCCGCCTCGTAGCCAGGGGCGTGCCCGAGACCACCACCCGCGACGACGGCCGCCTCGTGCAGTACCTGGCCGGGCATAAGGACGACCAGGGGAAGTGGCGGGTGGCGTCCGACCAGCTGGACCGGTTCATGGCCGGCCGGGTGTCGGCCCGCGTCGTCCCCGCCTACGACCTGGCCGTGCGCCCGCCCAAGTCCGTCTCCATTCTCCACGCCCTCGGCACCCTCGTTCCGCCCGAGGAGCTGGCCGTCCGGGGGCTGCCCACCGACCTGGCCGGCGAGGTGCTGGCCGCCCACCACGCCGCCGTCGACGACGCCATCGCCGTGCTGGAGCGCCACGCCGCGTGGATCCGGGGAAGAGGCGGGCGGGTCCAGGCCGTCGGGCTCACCATCGCCGCGTTCGACCACCGCAGCTCGCGCCTGGGCGACCCGCTGCTGCACACCCACCTGGTGGTGGCCAACGTGGCCCGGGGGGTGGACGGGCGCATGGCGGCCCTCGACGGCACCGCCCTGTACGCCTGGGCCCGCCCGGCCGGCCACGTCTACCAGGCCCGCCTCCGGGCCGAGCTGACCCGGCGCCTCGGCGTCGAGTTCCACCAGCCCCACAACGGCGTGGCCGACCTGGTCGGCGTGCCCCGGGCCGTCATCGAGGTGTTCTCCCAGCGCTCCGCCCAGCGCGACGCCCTCCTCGCCGCCCTCGGCCGCTCCGGGGCGGGCGCCGCCCAGGGGGCCATCCTGGCCACCCGGCCGGCCAAGGGGGTCCACGCTCACCAGAGCCCACAGCGCCTGGCCGAGCGGGCAGCCCGGGTCGGCTTCGGGCCGGTCGACCTGGCCCGCCACGTCGTCGGCCGGGCCAGGCCGCAGGCGCCCAGCGCCGAGCGGGTGGGCGAGGTGGCAGCCGAGCTGACCGGCCCCGAGGGGCTGACCCAGCGCTCCACCCGGGTCGACCTGCGCGACGCCCTGTGCGGCTTCGCCACCGCGCTGGCCCAGGGCGCCAGCGCCGATCAGCTCGAGGCCTGGGCGTCGCGGCTGCTGCACGATCCCGGCCGCTTCGTGCCGGTGGCGGCCGCACCGCCGGCCCGCTCCGAGCAGATCCGCACCGGCGATGGGCGGGTGGTGCGAGCCGGCGGGGTGGGGCCGTCCTTCACCACGCCCGAGCTGCTGGCCCACGAGGCGCGCCTGTTAGCCGCCCACTGCGACGGCGTCGGGGCCGGTGTCGGCATGGTGGCGGAGCACCACCTGGAGGCAGCGCTGGCGGCCCGGCCCACCCTGCGAGCCGAGCAGGCGGCCATGGTGGAGGCCATCACCACCAGCGGCCACGGGCTGGAGGTCGTGGTGGGCGGACCCGGCACCGGCAAGACCTTCGCCCTGGGGGCGGCGACGGCGGCCTGGCGATCCGCCGGCTACCGGGTCCTCGGCGCCTGCCTGCAGGGTGGGGCGGCCGAGGTGCTGGGGATCGAGGCCGGCCTGGACGACCAGTTCACCCTGGCCAGGCTCCTGGGCGAATGCGATCGCCACGGCGCCGGCTACCTGGCCGGTGCCGTGGTAGTGGTGGACGAGAGCGGCATGGCCGACACCCGACAGCTCTCCCGCCTGGCCGCCTGGGCCGGGGAGGCGGGCGCCAAGCTGGTGCTGGTGGGCGACCCCGACCAGATCCCCGAGGTCGGCGCCGGTGGCGCCTTCGCCCACCTGGTCGAGCGCTGCGGCGACGCCGTCGTTGCCCTGCGGGAGAACCACCGCCAGGCCGACCCGCTCGACCGGGCCCGCCTCGGCCTCATTCGCAGTGGGCGCTCGGCCGCCGCCATCGTCTCCGCCCGGACGGCGGGTCGCTGGCACGATGCCGACAGTGCTGATGCCGCCCGCGTCGGCCTGCTCAGCGCCTGGCACGCCGATCCCGGCACGGCCGCGTCCGACAAGCTCCTGGTGGCCACCACGGTGGCCGAGGTGGAGCGGCTCAACGCGGCGGCCCGGGCGTTGCTCGACGCCGACCGGCGCCTCGGACGCCGGTCCCTGGTCATCGCGCTGTCGTCGCCCACGCGGGCGGTCGACGAGCGCGAGCTGCGCGTGGGCGACCGGGTCCGGGCGACCCGCAACGACTATCTCCGTAGGGTCCGCACCGGCCAGGTCGGCACGGTGGTGGCCATCGACTCCAAGGCTCGGTCCGTGCGCGTCGCCTTCGACGCACGCGGCGACAGGACCGGGCGGGCGGTGGAGCTGGACTGCGGGTTCCTCGAGGAGCGGGAGGTGTACTCGCCGGCCGGTCGGCGGGAGATCCAGCCACCCGGGTTCACCCACGCCTATGCCTCGACGGCCAACGCCGTGCAGGGCCGCACCGCCGAGCGGGCCTACGTGCTGGTGTCCGAGGCCGGGATGTACCGCCAGGCGGCCTACGTGGCGGCGTCGAGGGCCCGACTGGAGACCCACTTCTTCGCCCTCGCCACCCCGGACGCCGACGAGTTGGACTGCCCGAGCCGGCCCGGCGTCGGCCTGCCCCCCGATCTCGACGAGGCCCGGGCGCTGGCCGAGGCCATGGCCCGCGACGCCTCCCAGACCATGGCCAGCGCGGCCGACCCGATGGCCGCCGCCGTAGGCGACCTGGTGGCACGGCCCACGCCGTGGTTGGCGGCCGAGCGGGCCGAGCTGGCCGCCCGCCTCGGTGCCGGCTCGGCCCTGCCGGCCGTCCTGCGCCGGGTGCGCGCCGCCCTGGCCGGCACCTACGGGCTGGCGCCCGAGGCCCTGGAGTGCCGGCCGCTCGACCAGGCGGTGGCCAGGGCCCTGGCCGTGCCCGGCGCCACCGTCGAGCGTCTCATCGAGTTGGTGCAGGCCCGACAGTGCTCGGGGACCCGGGAGCTTCTCACCGCCCGCGACCCGGTGGCCGTGCTGGTGTGGGCGGCGGGGACCTACGCCACTGGCGTGTTGGAGGCCGAGGCCCGCCTGCGCGCCGAGGAGGACGACCGGCCGCCCGAGGTGCGCCAGCAGGAGGCCGAGGACCGGGCCCGCCTGGCGCTGCTCGATGCCGCCCTGGTCCGCCAGCGCGACGGGCGCCTGGTCCTGGCCGAAACCGAGCGCCATGGCCCGGTCGCCGCCCTGCTCGGCCCGCCCCCGGCCCACGTCGCCGGCC